>CAYVYD010000110.1:0-1586 GCA_964454415.1 uncultured Hyphomicrobiaceae bacterium
CTGGCCCCGCTCGCGCAGGATGGTCGCCTCGGCCGGCTGGCGCTCGACGTTGCTGGAGAAGTTGGCGCGGGTGAGATGGCGGCGGACGACGCCGATGCGGCTGTAGGAGAAGGCGAACAGCAAGCTGGCGCCGATGACGCCGATCATGACGCCCATAAGATAGCCGAAATAGACGATGACCAGCATGATCACGGCGGCGAGCGCCAGATCGGTCGCGCTGCGCTGGGCGGGCGAGCGCAGCAGCGCCTCGCCCAGGATGACGAGCCCGATATAGACCAGGAGACCGCCGAGCAGCGGCTTGGGGACGAGGCTCGCCAGATCGCCGCCGACCAGCAGAACGGTGCCGCAGACGAGCGCCGAGAAAGCCCCGCTCAACCGCGTCGCCGCGCCCGCCTCGCGGATCAGCACGCTGCCGTTGAGCGACAGATTGCCGACGGCGCCTCCCAGTAGAGCGGCGGCCACATTGGCGATGCCGCTGGTCTTGAGCTCATGGTCGAGGTCGGCCGATTTCTGGCGCGCCACCTCGAGGCTCGAGACGTCGAGCAGCATGGAGACGGCGGTGACCCCGCAGACGGCGCCGATCTCGGCGCCGTGGCTGGCGAGCACGCCCCAATCGACCGGCTGGGAAGCGATCGCATTGACGGGCGCCCACAGCGTGAGCTTGCCGATGTCGTCGAGGAACCAGGCACCGCCGCCGCCGCCCAGACCAAAGCCCAGCAACGCCACGTCGAGGCCGGCGAGAAAGGCGAAGAAGACCACCGGCAGGACCAGGAAGCTATCGGTGCGCCGGCGCACCAGCAATACGCTCGCGGCGAAGGCGAGCCCCGTGGCCAATTGGGGAAGGCGCTCGGGCGCGGCGAGGGCGCTGAAGGAGGCAAGCGACAGCGCCGGATCGGCTCCCGCCATCACCTCGACGCCGCCGGTGATCAGCAGCCAACCGGAGGCGGCCAGGAAGCCGCCGATCACCGGAAAGGGCACGAAGCGCAGCCACACGCTCAGGCGCAGCGCGCCGAGGCCGAAGAGCAGAAGGCCGGTCAACAGGGTCGAGAGGCTGATCGCCAGCATGGCGTGGGTGAGGATGGCATCGGCACCCAAGCCCGCGGCGGCGAGGCTCGCGGCGACCGAGGCGGCGAGCACGCTCATCACCGCGACGGCGGGGGTGTCGGGACCGGCGTCGGCGGGTGCGAGCGTGGTGGTCAGCGTGACGACGAGGCCGGTGACGGCGGTCCCCGTCAACAGCGCCGAGAGCCCCAGCACGAAGCCGCCGGCGATGGGACCTTGGAAGATCAGAGCGCTGAAGGAGATGCAATAGGCGACGGTAACGAGCGCGGTGACGGCGCCCGCCATCGCGTCGCGCATCAGCGTCGCGGAGGTGACGCCGCTCAACAGCGCGCCGCCAGGTTTTGCGGGTGAAACCACGGTCCGCCTTCAGGCCTTGGAGCTCGATCCAGTGGCCCGATCATCGCCGGGCGGGGCGAGTTTGCAAGGGGATAGTTGGTCCAAGCCCGGCCGGTGCCCTAAATCAGCTCGTTCATGGCGCGCAGCCGGTCGGCGAGCGTGCGCATGACGTCGAGGGCGAAATAGGG
>CAYVYD010000110.1:1686-2774 GCA_964454415.1 uncultured Hyphomicrobiaceae bacterium
GATTCGGAGCTCATGGCGCGAGGGTCCGTCGAACGGCTGCACGGCTCGGCGAAGACGGCGATGGCGCGTCCCTCGAGCGGTTCCTTGATATCAATTGGCCGGGACCCGCGCAATGCGGGCGGGAGAACCTCAGGCGCCGGCCGCTTGGTGCGCCCAGCCGGGCGCGGCCGGATCCCAGGCGCCGACGTCGAGTGCGGGATCCACCCGCCAGCGCCCCACCTTAACCTCGCGGGCGCAATGCTCGGCGAGTATCGCGTTGAAGCGGGCGCGGGGGATCAGCTCGAAACCCAACTGGCTGAGATGGGCGGTGGGGCTCTTGCCGTCGTCGAGGGCAAAGCCCCAGCGCTGCAAATGGCAGTTGAGGGTGGCGAAGCCCACCTTGGAGGCGTCGCGCTTGCGCACGAATTGGGACTCGGTGAAGAACACGCCGCCGACGGCGAGCCCGTAGAGCCCGCCGGCGAGCTCGCCCTCATCGTCCCAGACCTCGACCGAATGGGCGTGTCCGAGCTCGTGCAGATCCTGGAACGCCCGCATGACCGGGGGCGTGATCCAAGTGAGGTGCGGGCGTCCCGGGCGCGGTTCGGCGCAGCCCCGCATGACGGCGGCGAAATCGTGGTCGAAGGTGACGCGGAAGTGATGGTTGCGCAGCCGGCGGCGCAAATTCTTCTCGATGTGGAAGCGCTCGAAGAAGAGCACCATGCGCTCGCGCGGCGCCCACCACTTCATCGGCCCGATGTGGCACCAGGGAAAGAGGCCCTTGGCGTAGGCGCGCATCAGCGTTTGGGGATCGAGCGAGGTGCAAATGCCGGCGAGGCCGTCGGGCCGGCGCAAGGCGGTTTCGGGATCGGGCAGCGCCTCCTCCAGGGAGCCGTAGCCCAATCGCTCGAGAAAATGCGCGGCGACCATGGCAAGGGTGGCGGGAACGCCCGCGATCCGCCTGGGGCGCATGGCCCAGGCAAGGCCGAGGATCAGGCGGCGCCCGCGCGCGCCAAGGCTCTCGGGCGGAAACAGGTCATGCACGACGCCCGCCCGGCGCTCCTCCCCATCGATGGACTTGGTGGCAAGCTGCCCGCCCGTGAAACTCATGA
>CAYVYD010000110.1:2874-6285 GCA_964454415.1 uncultured Hyphomicrobiaceae bacterium
TCTATTTTAATTAAATTTGCTCTTTTCCTTCTTAACCTCTTCTCACAAAACTGTGAAATTTACTGGAACCAAAAATCGTTTGACGGTGTTATAATTACATCATTCACAAAGCCGAACAGATTGGGGACTTATCAAGAGCACACCGATCCAAACAGCCACAGATTGCCCCCTGCTCGGCCTGGCTAAGGAGGCGTGAAATGTCTGTTTCCTGCATCCCCCGCGTGGAAATGACATTCCCGAGTCGGTTCTGGCTAGGCTTAGCCATGGCGGCCTCCATATGGGCGCTTCTCGGGATAGGCATCGCGATCATCTGAATCGACCGCGGGCCGAAACGAATTAAGTGAATGAGTAGAGTAGCGGCGGACGCGACCAGCGTCCGCCGTTTTTTCTGGTCCGGCTCCGCCCGGGAACGGCATCCCCTTCAATCGGCGTCGACTGGCGCGCCGGCTTCGGTCTGCGCGGCGATCCACCGCAAAAACCGGTCACTTCCCTCGGTAACGTCGAGCACCAGGACCGCGGGGGTGTCGTAGGAGTGCAGACGCTCGACCTCGGCGATCACGCGGGCCTTGAGCCCGGCGCGCGTCTTGATCAGCATGGGGGTCTCCTCCGCCTCCTCGAGCGTCCCCTCCCATTCGTAGATCGCGGTCATCGGCGCGAGGATGTTGACGCAGGCGGCGAGCTTGTTCCGCACCAGCTCGGCGCCGATGCGCTTGGCCTCGGCGGGCGAGGGAAAGGTCGTATAGATCAGGGTGGCGCGCTCTACGGCCGACACGCTCGCAACCTCCCGGAAGGATGCCTTTAACGACGCTGTTCTTTTGGGGCTCGCGCGGCGGCGAGCCTTGCCCCTATAGTGCCGCCCCACACCAGCAGGGCCAAGGGGAATGTCGGCGAAGACGAGCACATTCACGAAGATCTGTTTCGTGGCGAGCGATACGGACGAGGCGCTCGAGGCGGCGGCGCGGCTGAAAAAACGTTATGGCGAGGTGGCCGCCAAGGAAGCCGACGCGATCGTCGCGCTCGGCGGCGACGGCGTGATGCTGCAAACGCTCCACGCCCACATGGACCACGCCATCCCGATCTACGGCATGAATCGGGGATCGGTCGGATTCCTGATGAACGAATACGCCGAGGAGGACCTGCTGGAGCGTTTGCAAAAGGCCAAGGTCAACGTCATCCACCCCTTGCGGATGCGGGTGCTGGACTGCCTGGGCGCGCGCCACGGGGCGCTCGCGATCAACGAGGCGTCGCTGTTCCGCCAGACCTACCAGGCCGCCAAGCTGCGCATCTCGGTCGACGACACGGTGCGGATGGAGGAACTCATCTGCGACGGGGTGCTGGTGGCCACGCCCGCCGGCAGCACCGCCTACAACCTCTCCGCGCACGGCCCGATCCTGCCGATCAACGCGCCGCTGCTGGCCTTGACGCCGATTTCGCCCTTCCAGCCGCGCTCCTGGCGCGGCGCCCTGCTGCCCAACGCGGCGCATGTGTCGATCGAGGTGCTGGAGGCCGACAAGCGGCCGGTCAGCGCGGTCGCCGACCACACCGAATTCCGCTCCGTCAGGCGCGTCGACGTGGCGGAGGAGAGCAGCGTCGATCTGCTGATGATGTTCGATCCCGGCCACGCGCTCGAGGACAGGATCCTGGCCGAGCAGTTCCGCTTCTAGCGGTCGCCGCATTCAACGAATCTTAATCGTTCGCGTCCAATCATTAACCACGTTCAAGACCCGACGAATTGAGCGGCGGCGCCCCGCGCCGCCGGCCACGACGCCATGGCAAAGATCGCATTTGACGAACTCAGATTCGTCGTCGTCGACGACAACGCGCATATGCGGCGGATCGTGCGCACGCTGCTGCGCGCCTTCGGCTCGCGCGAAATCTACGAGGCCGAGGACGGCGCCTCGGGGCTGGAGGCGGTGGAGGCCTATTCGCCCGACATCCTGATCACCGACATCATGATGCCGATCTTCGACGGGATCGAACTCACCCGCATGATCCGCAACCCGGACGGCGGGCGCCATCCCTTCATCCCGATCATCGTGCTCTCCGCCTATTCGGAAAAGAAATACGTGATCGAGGCGCGCGAGGCCGGCGCCACCGAATTCCTGTGCAAGCCGGTCTCGGCATCGGCGCTCTACCGGCGGATTCAAAACATCATCGAGAACCCGCGCGATTTCATCCGCACCAAAAGCTATTTCGGGCCGGACCGCCGGCGGGCGGTCAATCCGAACTACGCCGGCGTCGAACGCCGCTCCGGCGACAATTCGATCTATATCGTCGACCCGAACAAAGTGGCCCTCGAGGCCTGAACAACCGAACCGAGAGTTTGCGATGGCAGATATGCATCCAGAAAACAAAGTCGCGGCCAGGCACCCGAACAAGGCTCAGGTGATGGCCGCGCCGGGGGATCTGAAACAGAGGTGCCTGCGGCCCGGCAATCCATCGACGGCGGCGCTGCAGGCGATCGCCAACGCGGATCAGGCGATGAAGGATCTTTCGGTCAATTTTCACAATTGGATGGCGAACGAATCGCTGCGTCTGCGCAAGGCCCGCGACGCCGCCAAATCGAGCCGCTTCGCGCTTGGTCCGATGGAGGAGCTGTTTCACGCATCGCACGACCTGAAGGGTCAGGCGAGCACGCTCGGCTACCCCCTGGCGGCGGAGGTCTGCGCCTCGCTCTGCCGACTGCTCGAAATGGTGACCGACAGAAAACGGATCCCGCCGGTGCTGGTGGATCAGCACGTCGATGCGGTGCGCGCGATCGTGCGCGAGGGCGCAACGGGGGACGACAATCCGACCGCGCTCGTGCTGCTGAACAAGCTGCGGGACGTGACGGACGCCTATATCAGCGACGAGATCAGCCTGAAGACGGCGGCGGGCGGCGCCTGACGCCGCGAAGCCGCGGCCCCGCCGCCATCGCCGACGCCCGGCCCGGGCTCAGCCGTTGCGGGCGAGGTGCTGAAAGAAATTCTCGAAAATGATCTCGTCGCGGGTCTTGGCCTGGTGCGCGGCCTCCACGGCGCGGCGCAGCGGCTGCTGACCGCGCGAAGAGCGCAAGCGCCCGAACCTGCGGCGACCGTACGCGGCTTCGGTCTTCTCCGTCTTGGCGTCGGCGTTTCCGGCCGTTTCCGGCCGAGCGGCCGGCGGAGCGCCCAGCGCGCCCGGCGCGGCGCCTTCGGCATCCGCGATCCGGCGACGCCAGCCCGCGACGACCGGACGAACGACCGCCCCGCCCTCGCCCGCCGGCACATCGGCGTTCTGGACGATGGTGATCCACCGGCCGACGCTGCCGAGCGGCGCGGGACCGCCCGCGGGACGGCCCAGGGCGAGCTTGTGCTGCGGCATCGGCACGCCTTTCTCGGGCTCCCCGCTCACGGCCTCGAGCTCGGCGGCGGCGACCGGGTTGCGCCGCGG
>CAYVYD010000110.1:6385-7903 GCA_964454415.1 uncultured Hyphomicrobiaceae bacterium
CCGCCGGTCCTGACGATGCCTTCGGCGTATTTGCCCAGACCGAAGCGCTCGCCCACATCCTTCATGGTCTCGAGCCAGGTGGTCTCGATGAATTGGAACAGGCCGGTGGCGCTGGAGCTCCTGGCCTTGGCGGTCAGATTGAAATTGCTTTCGCGCGCCGCCGTCGTCAGCAGGTAGCCGAAATCGGCGCCGGTTTTGC
Organism: uncultured Hyphomicrobiaceae bacterium; assembly: GCA_964454415.1. Classification (GTDB taxonomy): domain Bacteria; phylum Pseudomonadota; class Alphaproteobacteria; order Rhizobiales; family Methyloligellaceae; genus JAJFHN01. The sequence continues at coordinate 6,585 of CAYVYD010000110.1, forward strand.
GGCTGGCATAGGCGATGGCCTCGGCAACGCGCACGGGAGCTTCAAGGACCGACGCTAGCGACATGCAATCTTCAACCCGTTCTACCGGCCACAACGTCCGCCGGGACAAGGGGGCGGAATCTTCACCTCGCGGAGCCTAGACCCTTATGGTAAACGCGGCGTTAAGGGGCGTGCCGTTGCGGCGCAATGTCGGCGCGGGGGGGTGCGGAGACAGGGAGCTATCGATGACAGGGTTGTGGTTCGAGGAGTTCGAAGAGGGACAGGTGTTCGATCACCCGATCCGGCGCACGGTCACGGAAATGGACAACGTGCTCTTCAGCGCGCTCACCCACAACCCGCAGCCCCTGCATATCGACCGCCACTTCGCTGAAACCCAGACCGAGTTCGGCCGGCCGCTGGTCAACAGCATCTTCACGCTGGGGCTGATGATCGGCATCTCGGTCAACGACACCACGCTCGGCACGACGATCGCCAATCTGGGGATGACCGAGGTGCGCTTCCCCAATCCGCTGTTTCACGGCGACACGGTGAACGTGAAGACCACCGTGGTCTCCAAGAGGGAAAGCCGCTCGCGGGGCGACGCCGGCATCGTCGAATTCGAGCACCAGGCGTTCAATCAGGAGGGGACGCTGGTCGCCGTGTGCAAGCGGCAGGCCTTCATGCGACGGAAACAAGGGGCCTAACCGGTGCGCTCGCTGCTGTTCGTTCCCGGCGACGCCGAGGCCAAGCTGGAAAAAGCCTGCGCCAGCGAGGCGGACGGGCTGATCATCGATCTCGAGGACTCCGTCGCCAGCGAGCGCAAGCGCCAGGCGCGCGAGACGGTCGCCGCCTTTCTCGCCCGCATCGGCGATCGCGCGCCGCCGCTCTATCTGCGGGTCAACGATTTCGACTCCGGCGAAATGGAGGCCGATCTCGACATCGCCCTGGCGCAGCCGCTCACCGGCGTGGTGCTGCCCAAGGCGCGCTCCGGCGCCGACGTGGTGAGGCTGTCGAAGCTGCTCGACGGCGCCGAGGCCAAGGCGGGGCTGCATCTTGGCGGCACGCAAATCATCGTCATCGCCACCGAGACGCCGGAGGTGCTGTTCGCGATGCCGAGCTTCGCCGGCGCCAGCGCCAGGCTCGCGGCACTCACGTGGGGGGCGGAGGATCTGGCGGCGGCGATCGGGGCGGAGACCAACCGGCAGGAGGACGGCAGCTACACGCCCCCCTTCGAGCTCGCCCGCTCGCTCTGCCTGTTCGCCGCCGCCACCGCCGGCGTCCAGGCGATCGACACGGTCTATACCGACTTCCGCGATCTCGAGGGGCTGGAGCGCGAGGCC
>CAYVYD010000111.1:0-4975 GCA_964454415.1 uncultured Hyphomicrobiaceae bacterium
GCTTGAAAAGGAGGAGCTGAAATTCGGCTTCATCAAGCTCACCGATATGGCGCCGCTGGCGATCGCCTACGAGAAAGGCTTCTTCGAGGACGAAGGTCTGTACGTGAACCTCGAGCCCCAGGCGAATTGGAAGGTGTTGCTGGACCGCGTGATCGACGGGGAACTGGACGGTGCCCATATGCTCGCCGGTCAGCCGCTTGCGGCGACCATCGGCTTCGGCACCAAGGCGCACATCATCACGCCCTTCTCGATGGACTTGAACGGCAACGCAATCACCGTCTCCAACGAGATCTGGGAGCGGATGAAGCAGTACGTGCCGAGGCAGCCCGACGGCAAGCCGGTGCACCCGATCAAGGCCGATTATCTGAAGCCGGTCGTGAGCAAATACCGAGCCGAGGGCAAGCCCTTCAACATGGGCATGGTGTTCCCGGTTTCCACCCACAATTACGAGCTCCGCTACTGGCTGGCCGCCGGCGGAATTCACCCTGGCTTTTATTCCGATACGGATATTTCCGGCCAGATCCACGCCGACGTGCTTCTTTCGGTTACGCCACCGCCGCAAATGCCGGCAACGCTCGAAGCCGGCACAATTTACGGCTACTGCGTGGGCGAGCCCTGGAATCAGCAGGCGGTCTTCAAGAACATCGGAGTGCCCGTCGTCACCGACTACGAGATCTGGAAGAATAATCCGGAGAAGGTATTCGGTATCAGCGCTGACTTTGCCGAGAAATACCCCAACACGACGCTCGCCTTGGTCAAGGCGATGATCCGCGCCGCCAAATGGTTGGACGAAAACAACAACGCCAACCGCGTGGAGGCGGTCAAAATCCTGGCGAAGTCCGAATATGTCGGCGCGGATGCTGAAGTCATCGCCAATTCCATGACCGGGACGTTCGAATATGAAAAGGGCGACAAGCGCGCTGTTCCGGACTTCAACGTCTTCTTCCGCTATTTCGCGACCTACCCATACTACTCCGACGCGGTCTGGTACCTCACCCAAATGCGACGCTGGGGGCAGATCCCCGAAGCCAAGTCGGATGCATGGTATCGCGACGTCGCCAAGAAGGTTTACCGGCCCGACATCTACCTGAAGGCGGCCGAGCTGCTCGTCGAAGACGGCAAGGTCGAGCAGAAGGATTTCCCCTGGGACACGGACGGCTACCGGCCGCCGCAGCCGGAATTCATCGACGGCATCACCTTCGATGGGCGCAAGCCGAACGCCTATATCGACCAGTTTCCGATCGGCCTGAAAGGCAGGCAGGCGGTCGAAGGCACCGAGGTTGTCGGCGGATGACGAAGTTTCCCTCGATAACGCCACGCTACGCCTTGGTCGAGGACAGATCCGTTAGCCGAAGGGTCACCAGTCAATGAGCACAGCCGCCGACCTCATCGACAAATCCGTGGATGAGGACAAACGCGCCGATTTCAAGGAGAGGACGTCCGTGCGGATCGGTCGCGCGGACGTCTATCTCAAGCTGGTCGGTCTTTCCTGGGTCACGCCGCTGCTGCGGATGATGGCTGGCGAGAACCCGCGTCACCAGGCCCGGGAGCTGTGGTGGCTTCTGGGTGTTCCGGTCTTGGCGATCGTCCTGTTTCTCGCCGGCTGGGCGCAGCTCGCTCCCAAGGTCAAGACCTCGCTTGGGATCATCCCGGGACCGGTGCAGGTGCTGGAACAGGCCGATGCCCTTTGGAAGGACCACAAGGCTGAGCGTTTCAAGGAGCATGCCTTCCAAGAACGTCAGCAGAAGCGCAACGCCAGATACATCGCGCAGGGCATGCCGGAAAAAGCAGGGGGCCGGCAGTATACCGGCAAGCCGACCTATTTGGATCAGATCGTGACCAGCTTGCTGACCGTGTTCGCGGGCTTTCTACTGGGCACGGTTGTCGCGGTTCCGATCGGCGTTCTGAGCGGTCTCAGTCCGATCTTCAACAGCGCCATCAATCCGCTGATCCAAATTTTCAAGCCAGTATCGCCGCTCGCATGGCTGCCCATCGTCACGATGGTCGTCAGCGCCGTCTATGTCTCCCCCGACCCGCTGTTCTCGAAATCCTTCCTCAACTCGGCGCTCACGGTGACGCTTTGCTCGATCTGGCCGACCATCATTAACACCGCACTCGGCGTCGCCAGCATCGATAAGGACCTCATGAATGTGGGCCGCGTTCTCAAGCTCGACTGGCGGAAAATGGTGTTCAAGCTTGTGCTGCCGTCCTCGCTGCCGCTCATCTTCACGGGGCTGCGCCTTTCCCTCGGCGTCGGTTGGATGGTGCTGATCGCGGCGGAGATGTTGGCGCAGAACCCGGGGCTCGGGAAGTTCGTCTGGGACGAGTTCCAGAACGGCTCGTCCGAGTCGCTCGCCAAGATCATGGTGGCGGTCTTCACCATCGGGATCATCGGCTTCCTGCTCGACCGAATGATGATGGCGCTCCAGGCCATGTTCACCCACGCCACGGCCCGGTAGCCGGAGGAGGCGGAAGATGGCATTTCTAGAATTGAAGAATGTATGCAAGGGCTACGGCAAGAACGGCGCGCGGACCGATGTTCTCAAGGATGTGAGCCTGGCGATCGAAGAAGGCGAGTTCGTCGCCATCGTCGGCTTTTCCGGTTCGGGCAAGACGACGCTGATTTCGGCGATCGCCGGCCTGGAGGCGCCGGACTCGGGCGAGATCCTGCTCAAAGGCAAGCCGGTCACCGGGCCCGGGCCGGAACGCGGCCTCGTCTTTCAGAGCTACTCCCTCATGCCCTGGATGACGGTCGAGCAGAACGTCGCGCTCGCCGTTGACGCCGTTTTCAAGCATTGGCCGGGTGACAGGCGCCAGGCGCATGCACGCAAATATGTCGACATGGTCGGCTTGTCCCACGCCATCGACCGGCGGCCGGCAGAACTCTCCGGTGGAATGCGGCAGCGGGTTGCCGTGGCGAGGGCACTCGCCATGAGCCCGGAGATCCTGCTACTGGACGAGCCGCTCTCCGCGCTCGATGCCCTGACGCGGTCCACGCTTCAGGACGAGATCGAGGCGATTTGGCGGCAAGAGAAGAAGACCGTCGTTCTCATCACCAACGATGTTGACGAGGCGATCTACCTCGCCGACCGGATTGTGCCGCTCAACCCCGGGCCGAACGCGACCCTAGGTCCGGATTTCAGGGTCACGCTCCCGCGGCCGCGCGACAGAACCTCCCTCAACCACGACGACAACTACCACCGGCTGCGCGCCGACGTCACCCAGTATCTGATGGATAGGGGCATCGAACGGAGCGTCGACGACGACCCGATCATTCTGCCCAATGTCGTCCCCATTACGGCCGACCTCGACCCGGGACGGGCGGGCGGGGCGCCGGCGGCCGCGAAGCTACACAGTCCTGGGTATCAACACGGCCGTTTCGTCGAGTTCGTCAAACTGACGAAGGCCTATCCGACGCCCAATGGCCCGCTTACCGTGGTCGAGGATTTCGAACTCAAGCTGAACAAGGGCGAGTTCGTATCCCTCATCGGCCATTCGGGCTGCGGCAAGTCCACCGTGCTGTCGATGTGCGCGGGGCTGAATGCCATTAGCGGCGGCAGCATCGTCCTCGACGGTAAGGAGATCTCCGGCGCCGGTCCGGACCGCGGTGTCGTTTTCCAGGCGCCGAGCCTGTTTCCCTGGCTGACGGCGCGCGAGAATGTGGCGCTCGGCGTCGATGGGGTCTACCCGCGGGCGACGGCGTCTGAACGCAACGACATCGTCGAATATTACCTCTCCCGCGTCGGGCTCGCCGACGCCATTGAAAAGCGCGCCTCGGAACTTTCCAACGGCATGAAGCAGCGGGTCGGCATCGCCCGGGCCTTCGCGCTTTCGCCGAAGCTGCTGCTGCTGGATGAACCCTTCGGCATGCTGGACTCGCTCACCCGCTGGGAACTCCAGGAAGTGCTGATGGAGGTCTGGTCGCGAACCAAGGTGACCGCGATCTGCGTGACCCACGACGTCGACGAGGCGATTCTGCTCGCCGACCGCGTGATCATGATGTCGAACGGGCCGCGCGCCAAGGTCGGCCGCATCATGGCAGTTGATCTGCCGAGGCCGCGGACCCGCAAGACCCTGCTGGAGCATCCCGACTACTACAACTACCGCGAAATGCTCCTCACTTTCCTCGAAACCTACAAAGACGGCGATCCCAAGACACAGTCGTGCGACGGGACGCCGCCAGCCATCACGGAAGCGGAGGCCGCCTGATGATGCGCAAACCGATCCAATCGGAGGGCAGGCAGAAGCTCGTCGTCATTGGCAACGGCATGGCACCCGGCCGGATGCTGGAGCATCTTTTCGAGATGGCGCCGGACGCCTTCGACGTCACGATTTTCAATGCCGAGCCGCGCGTCAATTACGACCGGATCATGCTTTCGCCCGTCCTTGCCGGAGAAAAGACATTCGAAGAGATCGTCATTCATGGCGACGGCTGGTACATCGAGCGCGGCGTCACGCTCTACAAGGGTCACAGGATCACGGAGATCGACCGCCGCGCCAAAACCGTCCGTTCGGAGCACGGCGAGGTCGCGCCCTACGACAAGCTGGTGATCGCGACGGGATCGCTGCCGGTGGTCATCCCCGTGCCCGGCAACAATCTCGCCGGCGTGCTCACCTTCCGCGACCTGGACGACGTGGAGGCCATTATCCTGGCTGCGCAGTCCGGCGGGCATGCCGCCGTCATCGGCGGCGGCTTGCTCGGCCTCGAAGCGGCCGCAGGTCTTCTCGAACAGGGCATGAGCGTGAACGTCGTTCACCTGATGCCGACCCTCATGGAGCGCCAGCTCGACCCGGCGGCCGGCTATCTGCTGCAGCGCGAGCTGGAGCGGCGCGGCATCCGCATACTGACCAAGGCCAACACCAAGAAATTCGTCGGAGACGACAAGGTACGGGCCGTGTGTTTGGAGGATGGCACGGAAATTCCAGCGGACCTCGTGGTCATGGCGGTCGGCATCCGACCCAACGCGCAGTTGGC
>CAYVYD010000111.1:5075-7899 GCA_964454415.1 uncultured Hyphomicrobiaceae bacterium
TTCCAGCGGACCTCGTGGTCATGGCGGTCGGCATCCGACCCAACGCGCAGTTGGCGAAGGACGCGGGCCTTGAGGTCAATCGCGGCATCGTCGTCGATCTGCGCATGCAAACAGCCGACCCCGACGTCCTGGCCCTCGGCGAATGCGCTGAGGTGGGAGGAGTCACATTCGGCCTCGTGGCCCCGCTTTACCAAATGGCGGAAGTCGCCGCCAGAACGCTGGCTCTCGAAACAGGGCCCGTGTTCGCCGATCAATCGACGGCAACGCGGCTCAAGGTTACGGGCATCGATCTCTACTCGGCCGGCGATTTCGCCGAGTGCGAGGGGCGCGAGGAAATCGTCCTCCGCGATGCGGTCGCGGGCATCTACAAGCGCCTCGTGATCGAGCACAACCGCGTTATCGGGGCCGTGCTTTTTGGCGAGACGGCGGACGGGCCATGGTTTTTCGACCTCATAAGAAACGGCGCGGATATCTCCGAGATGCGCGAGACGCTGATTTTCGGCCGAGCCTATCAGGGAGGCGCCCCCCTCGACCCTACGGCGGCCGTTGCAGCCTTGCCGGATGATGCCGAAATCTGCGGCTGCAACGGCGTGTGCAAGGGCAAGATTTCGGGTGCGATCACCGAGAAGGGTCTGACCTCGCTGGAAGACGTGCGCGCGTACACCAAGGCGTCGGCGTCCTGCGGCACATGCGCCGGTCTCGTCGAACAGCTACTTCATCTCAATCTTGGCGATGCTTACAATCCCGCCGCGGTCAAACCGATGTGTGGCTGCACCGAGCTCGCGCACTCCGACGTTCGCCGCCTGATTAAGGCGAAGCGGCTGAAGACCATCGCGGCGGTGATGCAGGAGCTCGAATGGAGGACCTCCTGCGGCTGCGCCAAGTGCCGTCCCGCCCTCAACTATTACCTGGTATGCGACTGGCCGGACGAATATGCCGACGACTATCAGTCGCGTTTCATCAACGAACGGGTTCACGCCAACATCCAGCGAGACGGCACCTACTCGGTGGTCCCGCGCATGTGGGGCGGCATCACCAGTTCAAAGGAGCTGAGGGCCATCGCCGACGTTGTCGATAAGTTCCAGGTTCCAACCGTCAAAGTAACCGGCGGCCAGCGCATCGACATGCTGGGAATCGAGAAGGAAAACCTGCCCGCGGTCTGGCGGGAGCTGGGCAAGGCGGGCTTCGTTTCGGGGCATGCCTACGCCAAGGGCGTTCGAACGGTCAAGACCTGCGTCGGCACGGATTGGTGCCGCTTCGGCACCCAGGACTCAACCGGCCTCGGCGTTCGGATCGAAAAATTCATGTGGGGCTCATGGACTCCCGCCAAGGTCAAAATGGCCGTCTCCGGCTGCCCGCGGAATTGCGCGGAGGCGACTTGCAAGGACGTCGGCGTCGTCTGCGTCGACACCGGCTACGAGGTCCACTTCGCCGGCGCCGCGGGCCTCGAAATCAAGGGCACGGCGCTGCTCTGCGCGGTCAAGACCGAGGACGAGGCGCTGGAGCACATCGTCGCCCTGGTCCAGATGTACCGCGAACAAAGCCACTATCTCGAGCGCATCTATAAATGGGCCAAACGCGTCGGCGTTGACGAAATCCGCCGCCAGATCGTGGATGATGCGGAGCGGCGCAAGGCCTATTTCGAACGCTTCGTGTTCAGCCAGAATTACGCCCAGGTCGATCCCTGGTCGGAGCGCGCATCCGGCAAGGACAAGCACGAGTTCCGTCCCCTGGCGGCAATCGGCTTCCCAGAGGCCGCCGAATAGGAAGAGCAAGGATGAAGTGGGTTGAAATCGGCCAAGTCAGCGACATTCCGCGCCGCGGTGCCCGCTGTGTGAATACGCCGCAAGGCAAGGTCGCCGTCTTCCGTACCTTCGACGACCGGATATTCGCCCTGGAGGACCATTGTCCGCACCGGGGAGGGCCGCTGAGCCAAGGGATCGTGCATGACGCCGCCGTCACCTGTCCGTTGCACAGTTGGGTGATCAACCTGGAGACCGGCGAGGTCAAAGGCCCGGATGAAGGCTTGGTGAAGACGATTTCCGTGCGGGTCGAGAGCGGGACGATCTTCATCGCTTGCGGCACCTTCGCCGGGTTGGCCGCGTAAGCAAATGGCCACGGCGGAGTCACGCACCACCGGCACCACCTGCCCCTATTGCGGGGTGGGTTGCGGCATACTTGCCAGCAAGGCGGCAGATGGTTCGGTTTCCATTGCCGGCGACCCGGATCACCCGGCCAATTTCGGGCGCCTGTGCTCGAAGGGCTCCGCCTTGGCGGAGACGCTTACCCTCGAGGGACGTCTGCTCGAGCCTGAGATAAACGGCCGGCCGGCCAGCTGGAACGAGGCGCTCGGACTGGTTGCCGGTAGCTTCGTCGAAACAATCCGCGCGCACGGCCCGGAGAGCGTCGCCTTGTATGTATCGGGTCAGCTTCTCACCGAGGATTATTACGTCGCCAACAAGCTGATGAAGGGCTATATCGGCACCGCCAACATCGACACCAATTCGCGGCTATGCATGGCGTCCTCGGTGGCCGGGCACAGGCGCGCCTTCGGCACCGACACCGTGCCAGGTTGCTACGAGGATGTCGAGCTGGCGGACCTCGTGGTGCTTGTCGGCTCCAATCTCGCCTGGTGCCATCCGGTATTGTTTCAGCGCCTGCTGGCGGCGCGGGAGCGGCGCGGCACGAAAATCGTCGTCGTCGACCCGCGCAGAACCGTCACCGCGGAGGCCGCCGATCTGCACCTGCCGCTGGCGCCGGGCAGCGACGTTGCGCTGTTCAACGGACTGCTCGCCCATCTTGACGACAACGGCGCGGCCGATGC
>CAYVYD010000112.1:0-7802 GCA_964454415.1 uncultured Hyphomicrobiaceae bacterium
CGACAAGACCTATGTCGTCCAGAACCGCGCCGCGGCGATCGCCCAGCAGGTGCTGGACGCGGTGCCCGATCATCCGGGCGCCCATCACTACATGATCCACGCCTACGACTACCCGCAGCTCGCCCGGCGCGCGCTCCCCATCGCCCGGGAATACGGCAAGATCGCGCCCGACGTCTCGCACGCGCTGCACATGATGTCGCACATCTTCACCCGCCTCGGCCTATGGCGGGAGTCGGTGGAGTGGAACGCCAAAGCGGCCGCGGCCGCGCTCAAGGTGAGCGGGGAGCTGGGCGCCGTCTCGGTGCATTACCCCCATGCCCTCGACTACAAGGGTTACGCCCACCTGCAACTGGCCCAGGACGCCGAGGCGCGCGAGGCGTTGGAGAAGCTCGCAGCGCTCAAGCCGCCGTTCCACAGCATCAACCAGAACGCTATGGCCTACGCCTTCGCGGCGATGCCGGCCCGCTACGCGCTCGAGCGCCGCGCCTGGGGCGAGGCCGCGAGGCTCGCGCCCCAGACGCCCAGGGACTTCCCCTGGAGCGAGGATCAGGAGGAGTTCGTCGCCATCACCCATTTCGCCCGCGCCCTCGGTCATGCCCACGAAAAGCGGTTCGACGAGGCGAAGGCGGAAGCCGCGACGCTGGAGGCGATCGGCGCGCGCGTCGCCAAACGCAACGCCTACTGGGCCAAGCAGGTCGAGATCGAGCGCCTCGCCGCGCAGGGCTGGACGGCCTATCTCGCCGGTGAAACCGCGCAGGGGCTCGCCGCCATGAAACAAGCGGCGGATCTCGAGGCGACGACGGAAAAGAGCGCGGTGAGCCCCGGCGAGGTACTGCCGGCGGCGGAGCTTTACGGCGACATGCTGCTTGCCGAGAAGCAATATGGCGAGGCGGCCGCGGCCTATGAGACGGCGCTCGCGCGCTCGCCGCGCCGGTTCAACAGCCTCTATGGAGTCGCCCGCGCCCATGAGCTCGCCGGCGACGAGGCGACGGCGCGGCGGCGCTACGCCGAGCTCATCGAGATGTGCGCCGACGCGCCAAGCAGCCGCGACCGACTGGCGAGCGCGCGCGGTTTCCTGAAATCGAATTGAGCGGTTGGCGGCGCTATCGGCCGCGCGGTCCGGCCAGATACCAGATGATGAAGCCGATAAACGGCAGGATCAGCACCAGCAGGATCCACAGCACCTTGCGCCCGTTGTCGGCCCGTGACTGGGCGATGCTGAGGATCGCCCAAATATCGAGCGCCAGGACGATCAGTCCGAGGATGCCGTTGAATTCCATGCCCATGACCACCATCCCCAAGCCGCAGCTCGAACCGGGCGCGCCTAGCGACACCGCGCCCGTTCCAGCATTAAACCCCGGCCAGCGTTAAACTCGGGCTTCCCCCTTAGCCTAGGATACCGAAGAAGCCCGCCGTCAAGAAGACGATCGAAATCACGCTCACGAAAAGCACCGCGGACGCACCCAGCCACCGCCATTGGTTCTGCGTGCTCGGTTGTTCATACATGGCCACTGCCCCAAGAAAAATCCTTGTTTTCGGGCTCACGCACCCGGGTCCGTCAGTACGCACGCATTACCCCACCGAGACTCCAACCAGACCGGACGCAAGCAGTGGCGTCAATCAAGAGCGGTCCGCCGCGGCGGTTTATTTCCGCGGGCGTGGCAATTGCACAACAGTTAGGCGTCGGCACCGGAAAAAGGGCCCATAACGGGCGTGAAATGCGGGCTTCGGACACGGAGGGCGCACGGCGCACTCGCCGAGTCTTGCGCCTCTGTGGTAGATTCCGCCGATCGAAGGGCGGCCAAGCGGGTGCGGTCCCTGATCCGGCAGCCGGGGCAGGGGCAACCGCGCACTCGGAGAGCGGGGCGGTTTGACGAGGGAGTAGGGCGTTATGTTCGGCAGGAAGACCCCTGAAGCTGAGGAAACCCCGGTGGCCCGCGAGGCGCCTCGCGACGCGTCGTTCATCGAGGACGGTCTCACATTCACCGGCAACACCGTCACCAAGGGCAATCTGCACGTCGAGGGCGAGATCCAGGGCGACGTCCAATGCGCCAAGCTTTCGATCGGCGAGAAGGGCCGCGTGACGGGGACGGTCACGTCCGAGGAAGTCGTCGTCGCCGGCAATCTCAAGGGGACGATCAACGGCGCGAGCGTGACGCTCAAGCCCGGCTGTCACGTCGACGGCGACATCATCTATCAAACGCTCGAGATCGAGCACGGCGCCCATTTCGAGGGCAAGTCGAAGCGCACCGACAACCCGGTCCCGGGCGCCGCCAAGGGCAAGGCGCAACCGAGCGGCAAGCCGGCCGAAGCCGATGGCGGCAACAGCAAGTTGAGCGGAAGGGCGGCGCTGAGCGCGGCCGATCCGGCCAAGTAGGGGCGGGGCGCGTCCGTTAAGTCCGCGACGGCCCGCCGGGGCGGGCGAGGCCGATGACGGCCATGATCTTGACCGCGAGGGCGGCGAGTCGGCGCGTGCGCAGGAATCCGAGAACACCCATCAGCAGCGCGCCCGCCGCGCGCAGCCCGCGCGGCCGGCCCTTCCCAGCATTGAAATCTTCGGCGTTCCGCCCGACGCCGCCGCGCCGGTCGCGGGCGGAGATCATTTCCAGGCGGCTGAAAAAGTCGAGGCTCGGCTCCGCCGCACCGGGACGGCCCGCCGGATTGTCGGCGCCGTCGAGAAACCTGACGCCCGCGACCTTGCGCTCCCGCCAGACGATCCTGCCGTAGATCGGCCTGTCGAACCCTTCGGGCACGATCTTGATGGTGTCGGGCAGGTCGTCGAGATAGCTCGAGACGATCTGGCAGCCGCCGCCGCTGACGTCGCGGATCACGCATTTGACGTCGTATTTGTCGCCGAGATCCGACGCAAAGGCGTGGATCATCGTTTTCTTGCGGCGCGCCGCGCGGCGGTCGAGTAGCTGCGTATGCATCGCAGAAACCTCGGATCAAGTCGCCGCTACAAGGTAAACCGCAAGCTTGAACCAAGCTTTAACGCGCCGCGCCATGACCGGTAATGGCGCGTTCCCTAATTCGGGTTGGCTACTCCTCTTCCGGGTTGAACGGGATCACCGGCGGATCGGGAATCGGCGTGTCGACGTCGACGTCCGACACCATGGGGATGACGACGCCGGGGTCGTCCTCGCGGTGGCGGCGGATCAGCGTCTTGTCGCCGCCGAAATAGACCCTGACCCCGCCCCAAACCGAATTGTAGCCGCCGCCGTCGCTGCGGCCCTCGGCGAACAGCGAGAGGCCGTAATCGGGCGTGCTCGCCGCCTGGTACTCGACGCCGGCGAACGCCGCCCGCCCCGGTCCGGCGAGGCGATCGTCGCGCCAATTGGCGTAGCGCAGGCCGGCGGAGACGCGCAGATCGTCGCTCGGGTAATAGGCGAGCTGTCCCAGCCAGAACAGGCCGTCGTCGAGGTCGGAGACGTCGTGCCCGAACAGCCCCTCGAGGGAGATCCGGTCGAAATAGAGCTGGCCCTCGCCGGCGTAGCGGTAGAAGGACTCGCCGCCGAAGGAGGTGACGCCCGCATAGGCGCCCAACAGTCCGATCGAGGGGTCGCGCCAGAACAGATGGCCGTTGCCGGCCGCTACCTCGTATTTTTGGCCGCCGATATATCCCAGCAGGCCGTCGGCCTGGAAGCCGAAGGCGTGCCCGAGCGGCAGCGACAGGCTCGCTTCGGAGAGCGCGCCGCCGTCGCCGTCCTCGATGCCGCCCGCCGCGGCCACCTTGCCGTTGACGCCGGAAACCGCGGGAAGCGAACCGGCGAGGGCCGGCGTTGCCGCCAGCACCGCCAGCGAAACCGCCAGTCCCAAGTCCCTGCACACCGTCATGATCAGGCGTTCCCGGGACGCCTATGCCGGACTTTTTGCGTCCTCTAGAAGATTATGCGCGAATGCCGCGTGGCTCAGTTACGGAAAAAACGTGGGTTTTCCAGCGCCGCTGTCGATTCGCTCTTCCCCCGACTCTATATGGATGGCCACATATGGCCACCGGCGGACCGGCGGGATCAATCCCGACGCGCACGGATCAGCCCATTTTTCCGCCCGGTGTTGCAGAATTGTCATCTGTTCGGGCAGGCGCCGCGAACCGCGTGGAAAACCGGCCCGGCGCCGCGCGCCGTCACCGGCCGAAGACGTCGCCGAAGCTCTCCATCAGCGCCCGGTCGACCTCGTCCATGCTTACTTCGACGCCCAAACTGGCCAGGCTGGTGACGCCGTGCCCAGTGATGCCGCAGGGGACGATCGCACCGTAGTGAGCCAGCTCCGGCGCGACGTTCAGGGCGACGCCGTGCAGGCTGACCCAGCGGCGGATGCGCACGCCGACCGCGGCGATCTTGTCCTCGCGTCCGGGGCCGAGCTCGGGGCGGGCGACCCAGACGCCGATCCGGTCCGCGCGGCGCTCGCCTTCGACGCCGAAGCGGGCCAGCGCCGCGATCATCCAGTCCTCGAGCCGGTGCACGAAGCCGCGCACGTCGCGGCCGCGGGCCTCGAGGTCGAGCATGATATAGACGACCCGCTGTCCCGGCCCGTGATAGGTGTAGCGGCCGCCGCGGCCCGAGCGGTGGACGGGAAACCGGTTGGGGTCGATCAGCTCCGCTGCGGCCGCGCTAGTGCCCGCGGTGTAAAGCGGGGGATGCTCGAGCAGCCAGACGCGCTCGGGCGCGCCCTCGGCGCGGATCGCCGCGGCGTGGTCCTCCATCGCGCGCACCGCTTCCTCATAGGCGACCGGCTCGCGGCTTATGATCCATTGCGGCGAAGCGGCCACTTCCGGCTCCGGCTGTGCCATTATTTTCGCGAGCTTTACCAAGCGGTAACCCCAATCGTGAGAGTGTGCACCCGGCAGCCGCTTCGCGCCGGCCGGCAACAGGGATGCGCCGCAATGAGTTCGAAACAAGAGAAAACGTCAATCAGTTCGGTGCCTATCGAGCTTACCGTGGTTCTCGGCCGGACCAAAATGCCGATCAATCAACTTCTCAGAATGGGCCGCGGCGCGGTGATCGAGCTCGAAGCCACCGACGACGACGAGGTCGAGGTGCTGGCCAACAACATACCGATCGCCACCGGCCAGGTGGTGGTCCAGGGCGACCGCATCGCCGTCTCGATCACCCGCAAGCTGCCCGCCGCCGCCTGAGACCCGAGGGCTGCCCCCCGGCGCGATTTTCGCGCTGTCGGCTTGCCGCGGTGAACCGGGTTTGCTACATCGGGCGCGGCGCCAAAGCGCCCAATTCTCATTCCGCGGTCGTGGCGGAACTGGTAGACGCGCAGCGTTGAGGGCGCTGTGGGCTTAGCCCGTGGAGGTTCGATTCCTCTCGACCGCACCAATTTCCTGATCCCCACCCGCCCATGACGCCGGCGCGCGCGGCGCCGTAGGGCAGGGGCCTTCCACAGCTTTTCCACAGTGCGCATGGCGCCGCGCGGCAGCGTCGGCAAACCCCGGCGCGCCCGCGATCGCGCCCCTATCTTTGCTTTCGAATTTGCGGGATACAGAGGGCTCACGGGCGCCGTGAACGGGCGGCGGAGCCTGCAAGCGGCGCCGCTCCGGAGTTCGGAGAGACAGCGATGAACGAGGCCGTCGGCGAACCGCAGATGCGCGATTCCGAAGGCGCCTTGAGGCCCGAATTCGTCAATTCGGTTCTGGGCGCGCTGGAGGCGCGCGACACGCCCAAGCTGCGCGCGCTGGCCGGCGGCCTGCACGAGGCCGATCTCGCCGACCTGATCGAGGTGCTGCGCCCCGAGGCGCGCGCCGGTCTGATTGACGCCCTAGGCAAGGACTTCAACGTCGAGGCTTTGAGCGAGCTCGAGGAGCAGGTGCGCGATCAGGTGATCGAGGCGCTGCCCAACGACCAGGTGGCCGAGCTGGTCCAGGGGCTCGAATCCGACGACGCGGTCTATCTGCTGGAGGACCTGGAGGAGAGCGAGCAGAAGGATATCCTCGCCAAGCTGCCGGCCGACGAGCGGGCGACCATCAGGCGTTCGCTCGATTACCCGGAGGATTCGGCCGGGCGGATGATGCAGACGCAATTCATCGCGGTTCCGCCTTACTGGTCGGTGGGTCAGACGATCGACCACATGCGCGAGGACGACGATCTGCCCAACAGCTTTTCGCAGATCTTCGTGGTCGATCCATCCTTCCACCTGATCGGCTCGGTGGCGCTCGACCGCCTGCTGCGCACCAAGCGGCCGGTCAAGATCGAGGACATCACCGATCCCGACGCCCGCGCGCTCGCGGCCGTGGAGGACCAGGAGGAGGTGGCGCGGGCTTTCGAGCGCTACGATCTGATCTCCGCACCCGTCGTCGACGGGGACGGCCGCATGGTCGGCGTCATCACCGTCGACGACGTGGTCGAGGTGATGGCCGAGGAGGCGGAGGAGGACATCCACCGGCTGGGCGGCGTCGGCGACGAATCGATCACCGATACGGTGTTGCGCACCACCCGCGGCCGCTTCATCTGGCTGCTGGTCAATTTGGGCACCGCCGTGCTCGCCTCCACCGTCATCGCCCAATTCGACGCCACCATCGAGCAGATGGTGGCGCTCGCCGTGCTGATGCCGATCGTCGCCTCGATGGGCGGCAACGCCGGAACCCAGACCATGACCGTGGCCGTGCGCGCGCTCGCCACCCGCGACCTCGGCGCCATCAACGCCGCCCGGGTGATCTCGCGCGAGGCGCTGGTCGGCCTGCTGAACGGCCTGCTGTTCGCGCTGATCATCGGTTTCATCACCTATCTGTGGTTCGGCTCCGACGCCCTCGGCTTTGTCATCGGCGCCGCCATGGTGATCAATTTGCTGGTCGCGGCCCTTTCGGGCATCCTGATTCCGCTGGCCCTCGAAGCCATGGACATTGACCCAGCCATCGCCTCAAGCGTATTCGTGACGACGGTGACGGACGTCGTCGGCTTCTTCGCCTTTTTGGGATTGGCGGCGTTGTGGCTGTTCTGAGGACCGAGGGCGGACCGTCCCCGGCGCGCGCGCTATGATTCCCAATGATTTTCCGGCACTCGATTACGGCTTGGGCGAAACCGCCGACATGCTGCGCGACAGCGTGCGCGCCTTCGCCGCCGACGAGATCGCGCCGCGGGCGGACGAAATCGACCGGACCAACAGCTTCCCCCGCGAGCTGTGGCCCAAGATCGGCGCGCTGGGCCTGCTCGGGCTCACCGTCGAGGAGGAGTATGGCGGGGCGGCGATGGGCTATCTGGAGCACGTGGTGGCGATGGAGGAGATCAGCCGCGCCTCGGGCTCGATCGGCCTCTCCTACGGCGCCCACTCCAATCTCTGCGTCAACCAGATCCGCCTGAACGCCAACGCCGCGCAACGGGAGCGCTACCTCCCCAAGCTGATCTCGGGCGAGCATGTGGGCGCGCTCGCCATGTCGGAGCCGGACGCCGGCTCGGACGTGGTCTCGATGCGGCTCAAGGCGGAGTGGAAGGGCGACCGCTACGTGCTGAACGGCTCCAAAATGTGGATCACCAACGGCCCCGAGGCCGACACGCTGGTGGTCTACGCCAAGACCTCGCCGCAGGAGGCCGCCAAGGGCATCACCGCCTTCATCGTCGAGAAGGGATTCGAGGGCTTCTCGACCGCGCAGAAGCTCGACAAGCTCGGCATGCGGGGCTCGGACACCTGCGAGCTGGTGTTCCAGGACTGCGAGGTGCCGGAGGAGAACGTGCTGGGCCCGGTGGACGGCGGCGTCGGCGTGCTGATGTCGGGGCTCGATTACGAGCGCGCCGTGCTCGCCGGCGGACCGCTCGGCATCATGCAGGCCTGCCTCGACGTGGTGATCCCCTATCTTCACGAGC
>CAYVYD010000113.1:0-7796 GCA_964454415.1 uncultured Hyphomicrobiaceae bacterium
CCGCGAGGGCGGACGCACCGTCGGCGCCGGCGTCGTCGCCTCGATCATCGAGTGACTTTAACGGGGCGCGCTCCTTAGGGAGGCGCCCCTTTTCAACGCGAGCGAGCCCATGCAAGGCCAGAACATACGGATCCGCCTCAAGGCCTTCGACCATCGTATCCTCGATGTGTCGGCCAAGGAGATCGTGAACACCGCCAAGCGCACGGGCGCCGAGGTGCGGGGGCCGATTCCGCTCCCCACCCGGATCGAGAAGTTCACCGTCAACCGCTCGCCGCACATCGACAAGAAGAGCCGCGAGCAGTTCGAGATGCGGACCCACAAGCGGCTGCTCGACATCATCGACCCCACGCCGCAGACCGTCGACGCGCTGATGAAGCTCGATCTGGCCGCCGGCGTCGACGTCGAGATCAAGCTCTAGGGCCGCGGGAACAAGGAAAAGGCGAGGCGCGGCGCAGCCGCGACCGGGAACGTAAGCAAGAGGCGAGGCGCGGCGCAGCCGCGACCGGGACGAAACGGGATTTGAATAAGCCATGCGATCAGGCGTGATAACCCAGAAAGTCGGCATGACCCGCATCTTCACCGATGTGGGTAAGCACATACCCGTGACCGTGCTCAAGCTCGACAATTGCCAGGTGGTCGCCCAGCGCACCGATGAGAAGAACGGCTATTGCGCGGTGCAGCTCGGCGCCGGCAAGTCCAAGGTCAAGAACGTGGCAAAGGCCGAGCGCGGCCATTTCGCCGTCGCCAAGGTCGAGCCCAAGCGGCGCGTGGCGGAGTTCCGCGTCAGCCCCGAAAACCTGATCGACGTCGGCGCCGAGATCACCGCCGATCATTTCGTCGAGGGGCAATATGTGGATGCCTCCGGCGTCAGCATCGGCAAGGGCTTCGCGGGCGCCATAAAGCGCCACGGCTTCGGGGGGCTCCGCGCCACGCACGGCGTCTCGATCTCCCACCGCGCCCACGGCTCCACCGGCCAGTGCCAGGATCCGGGCAAGGTCTTCAAGGGCAAGAAGATGGCGGGCCAGCTCGGCAACCGGATGGTCACCACCCTCAATCTCAGGGTGGTCAAGACCGATCCCGAGCGCGGCCTCATTATGGTCCAGGGCGCGGTGCCCGGCGCCAAGGGCGCCTGGGTACTGCTGCGCGACGCCGTCAAGAAGCGCCTTCCCGACGACGTGCCCATGCCGGCGGGCCTGCGCGGAGGGGCGGCGGCCAAGCAGGACGCCAAGGCGGAAGCGGGCGCGGCGGAGCAGGCGGAGCCCGCGGCCGAGGAAGCCGCACCCGAGGTGCCGTCCGAAGCCCAGAACGAGACCGGGGCCAAAGCCGATCGGTCCGGCGGGGCCGAAGCCCACCCGGGCGGCGACGCCGCCGGCGCGGACAAAGCTGCCGGCGAAGAAGGTAAGGACGCGTGATGAAGAGCGACGTCACTACGCTCGACGCCAAGAAGGCCGGTACCGTGGATCTCGCCGATTCGGTGTTCGGGCTGGAGCCGCGCGCCGACATCCTCCACCGCATGGTGCGCTACCAGCTCGCCAAGCGGCGGGCCGGCACCCATGCCAGCAAGGACAGATCCCAGATATCGGGCACCGGCGCCAAGATGTTTAGGCAGAAGGGCACGGGCCGCGCGCGTCACGGCAGCAAGAAGGTTCCGCAGATGCGGGGCGGCGGCAAGGCCTTCGGCCCCAAGCCGCGCGACCACGCCATCGACCTGCCCAAGAAGGTGCGCGCCCTGGCGCTGCGCCACGCGCTTTCCGCCAAGGCCCGGGCCCAGGAGCTCGTCGTGCTCGACAAGGCCGAGGCCAAGGAGGCCAAGACCGGCGCGCTGCGCAAGAAGCTCGACAAGCTCGGCCTCCAGTCGGCGCTGATCGTGGCGGGCAACGAGGTGGAGAAGAACTTCGGACTGGCGGCGCGCAATTTGCCTGAGATCGACGTGCTCCCCGTCCAGGGCGTCAACGTCTACGACATCCTCCGCCACGACAAGCTGGTGCTCACTAGGGAAGCGATCGACGCGCTCGAAGCGAGGCTCAAATGAGGCAGGCTGCGGTATACGACGTCATCGTCTCGCCGGTGATCACCGAGAAGGCGACGATGGCGAGCGAGCACAATCAGGTGATCTTCAAGGTCCGCCCCAAGGCCACCAAGCCGGAGATCAAGGAGGCGGTCGAGAAGCTGTTCGGGGTCAAGGTCAAGGCTGTCAACACTTTGACCCGAAAGGGAAAACGAAAGATGTTCCGCGGCCGGCCGGGCCGTCAGCAGGACGTCAAGAAGGCGATCGTCACCCTCGAAGAGGGCGAGAGCATCGACGTGACGACGGGACTGTAACGAACCATGGCTCTGAAGACCTTCAAACCGATCACGCCGGGCCAGCGCCAGCTGGTGATCGTCAACCGTTCCCAGCTTTGGAAGGGCGATCCCATCAAGGCGCTTACCGAGGGGCTGACCAAGCAGGCCGGGCGCAACAACACCGGCCGCGTCACCGCGCGCCGCCGCGGCGGCGGCCACAAGCGGCTCTACCGCAAGGTCGACTTCAAGCGCCGCAAGTTCGACGTGCCGGCGACCGTCGAGCGGCTCGAGTACGATCCCAACCGGTCGGCCTTCCTGGCGCTGCTGCGCTACGAGGACGGCGAGCTCTCCTACATCCTGGCGCCCCAGCGCGTCGCGCCCGGCGACAAGGTGATCTCGGGCGCCCGCGTCGACGTCAAGCCGGGCAACGCCATGCCGCTCGCCAGCATGCCGATCGGCACCATCATCCACAATGTGGAGCTGAAGCCGGAGAAGGGCGGACAGATCGCGCGCGCGGCGGGCACCTACGTCCAGCTCGTCGGCCGCGACGCCGGCCACGCGATCCTGCGGCTCAATTCGGGCGAGATGCGCATGGTGCGCGCCGACTGCATGGCGACCATCGGCGCCGTCTCGAATCCCGACAACGCCAACATCAAGCTGGGCAAGGCGGGCCGCAAGCGCTGGCTCGGCAAGCGCCCATCGGTGCGCGGCGTCGCCATGAACCCGGTCGACCATCCCCATGGCGGCGGCGAGGGCCGCACCTCGGGCGGGCGTCATCCGGTCACCCCCTGGGGCAAGCCGACCAAGGGCAAGCGAACGCGCTCGAACCGGGACAGCGACAAATACATCATCCGCAGCCGGCATCTGCGCAAGAAGCGATAGGAAGAGGACCCGTGTCACGCTCAGTTTGGAAAGGCCCCTTCGTCGACGGCTATCTGCTGAAGAAGGCGGAAGCCGCGCGCGCCGGAAGTTCGAACGCGGTGATCAAGATCTGGACCCGGCGCTCGACCATCCTGCCGCAATTCGTCGGGCTCACCTTCGGCGTCCATAACGGACAGAAGCACGTGCCCGTGCTCGTTACCGAGGACATGGTCGGGCACAAATTCGGAGAATTCGCGCCGACGCGGACCTATCACGGTCACGCCGGCGACAAGCGGGCCAAACGGGTCTGAAGCAGCGGTCGGATCGGGAACCATGGGCAAGGCAAAGGCAGTACGCAAACTCGCGGCCAACGAGGCCAAGGCGGTGACGCGCATGCTTCGCATCTCACCCCAGAAGCTCAATCTGGTGGCCCAGATGATCCGCGGCCGCGGCGTCGCCCAGGCGCTGGCGGATCTGACCTTTTCGCGCAAGCGAATCGCGCGCGAGGTCAAGAAGACGTTGGAATCGGCGATCGCCAACGCCGAGAACAACCACGACCTCGACGTCGACTCGCTGGTGGTGGCCCAGGCCTATGTGGGTAAGAACCTCACCATGCGCCGCTTCCGCCCGCGGGCCCGCGGACGGGTGGGACGCATCGTCAAACCAACCTCACAACTGACCGTCGTGGTCCGTCAAATGGAGGACGCAAGCTGATGGGACAGAAAGTCAATCCAATCGGGTTGCGCCTCGGCATCAACCGCACCTGGGATTCGCGCTGGTTCGCGAGCGGCGGTGAATACGGCCAGTTGCTGCACGAGGACCTCAAGATCCGCGACCACATTCTCGGCAGCCGCACCGGCGCCGGCATTTCCAAGGTGGTGATCGAGCGTCCCCACAAGAAGTGCCGGATCACGGTGCACACGGCCCGGCCCGGCATCCTGATCGGCAAGAAGGGCGCCGACATCGAGAGGCTCCGCAAGGAACTCGCCGGCATGACCGAATCGGACGTCCACCTCAACATCCTCGAGGTGCGCAAGCCCGAGGTCGACGCGACGCTGGTCGCCGAATCGATCGCCCAGCAGCTCGAGCGCCGGGTCGCCTTCCGCCGCGCCATGAAGCGCGCCGTGCAGTCGGCCATGCGGCTCGGGGCGCTGGGCATCCGCATCAATTGCTCGGGCCGGCTGGGGGGCGCGGAGATCGCGCGCATGGAGTGGTACCGCGAAGGCCGCGTGCCGCTGCACACGCTGCGCGCCGACATCGACTACGGCACCGCGCTGGGGCGCACCGCCTACGGCGTCATCGGCGTCAAGGTGTGGGTCTTCAAGGGTGAGATCATGGAGCACGATCCCATGGCCCAGGAGCGCCGCGTCGCCGAGGCCCAGGAGGGCGGCCGTCTGCGCAAAGAGGGGCCGGGCATCTAAGGGTGCGCGGGGAATTTAGGAAGTAACGACCATGTTGCAGCCGAAACGGACAAAATTCCGCAAGGCCCAAAAGGGCCGGATCAAGGGCACCGCCAAGGGCGGCACCAGCCTCAATTTCGGCTCCTACGGTCTCAAGGCGCAGAAGCCAGCCCGCATCACCTCGCGCCAGATCGAGGCGGCGCGGCGCGCCATGACGCGTCAGATGAAGCGCGTGGGGCGCGTTTGGATCAGGATTTTTCCCGACGTGCCGGTTTCCAAGAAACCGACCGAGGTGCGCATGGGCAAGGGCAAGGGCGCGCCCGAGTTCTGGTGCGCCAAGGTCAAGCCCGGCCGCATCATGTTCGAGATCGACGGCGTCACCGACGCGGTGGCCCGCGAGGCGTTGCGCCTGGGAGCGGCGAAACTGCCGGTGAAGACGCGGGTCGTGGTCCGCCACGGCGAGATTTGAGGGCGCTTGGAGAGTTGGCGATGAAGACAAGCGACATCCGCGACATGACGCTCGATCAGCTCGACGACGAGCTCATCAAGCTCAAGAAGGAGCAGTTCAACCTGCGCTTCCAGGGCGCCACGGGACAGCTCGAGAACACCGCGCGCACGCGCCAGGTCCGCCGCGACATCGCGCGCATCCTGACCATCGCCCAGCAGAAACGCGCCGAGACCGCAGCCTAGCGGAGCGCCAAGACGAGGACGACATGCCCAAGCGAATTCTACAGGGGACCGTGATCAGCGACGTCAACGACAAGACGGTGGTGGTCCGCGTCGAACGCCGGTTCAACCACCCGCTGCTCAAGAAGGTCGTGCGGCGGTCGAAGAAGTACCACGCCCATGACGAGGCCAACTCGGCCAAGGTGGGCGATCTGGTGAGGATAGAGGAATGTCCGCCGATCTCGAAGAACAAGCGGTGGACGGTGGTCGGCGCCTGAGCCGGGGTATCCCGGACGTTGCGCCGGCATAGGAAGTTGTGGGGCGGAAGCCATGATACAGATGCAGACAAATCTCGATGTCGCCGACAATTCCGGCGCGCGCCGGGTGCAATGCATCAAGGTGTTGGGCGGCTCGAAGCGCAAATACGCCTCCATCGGCGACATCATCGTGGTGAGCGTCAAGGAGGCGATCCCGCGCGGCCGGGTGAAGAAGGGGCAGGTGATGCGCGCGGTGGTGGTGCGCACCGCCAAGGGCGTGCGCCGTCCCGATGGCAGCATCATCCGCTTCGACAACAACGCCGCCGTTTTGGTCAACGCCCAGGGCGAACCGATCGGCACACGCATCTTCGGCCCCGTTACCCGCGAATTGCGGTCGAAGCAGCACATGAAGATTATCTCGTTGGCCCCGGAGGTCCTTTGATCATGACCAGGGTGAAGATCAGAAAGGGCGACCACGTGGTCGTGATCTCGGGACGCGACAAGGGCAAGAACGGCGAGGTTCTCAAGGTTCTACCGCGGGAAAACCGCGCCATCGTGCAGGGCGTCAACATGGTCAAGCGCCACCAGCGCCAGACGACCAACCAGGAGGCCGGCATCATCGTCAGGGAGCTGCCGATCCATATCTCCAACCTGGCGGTCGAGGATCCGAAGGACGGCAAGCCGACCCGCGTCGGCTACAAGACGCTGAAGGACGGGCGCAAGGTGCGTTTCGCCAGGCGCTCGGGGGAGACGATCGATGGCTGATGCGGCCTATGCTCCGCGGCTGAAGCTCTATTACGACGACGTGCTGCGCGCCGAGCTCACCAAGCAGTTCAACTACGAGAACGCCATGCAGGTGCCCCGCCTGGAGAAGGTGGTGATCAATATGGGCGTGGGCCAAGGCGTCGGAGACAGCAAGAAGGTGAACACCGCCGCCGGCGATCTCGCGCTGATCGCCGGCCAGAAGCCGGTGATCACCAAGGCGCGCAAGTCGATCGCGACCTTCAAGCTGCGCGAAGGCATGGCGATCGGCGCCAAGGTCACGCTGCGCAAGAGCAGGATGTACGACTTCATCGACCGGTTGGTGACGATCGCGCTGCCGCGCGTGCGCGACTTCAGGGGACTCAACCCCAAGAGCTTCGACGGCCGCGGCAACTACGCGCTCGGCATCAAGGAGCACATCGTTTTCCCCGAGATCGATTACGACAAGGTCGATGAGATTCTCGGGCTCGACGTGATCGTGTGCACGACCGCGGCAAGCGACGAGGAGGCGCGCGCGCTGCTGAAGGGGTTCAATTTTCCCTTCCGCGAGCCGACCCCGCCCCCGCAGGCCGCACCGGCCGAGCCGGCGCCCGCAACGCCGGCGGAGCCCGCCGCGGAAGCGAACGGCGGCGCGGAACAGGCGCCCAGCGAGGAGGAGTGAATGGCGAAGACGAGTGCAATCGAACGCAACCGCAAGCGGCGGCGCATGGCCAAGCAGTACGGCGGCCGCCGCGCCCGGCTGAAGGAGATCGCCAACGACCGCTCTCTGCCGGCCGAGGAACGCTATGCCGCGCGTTTGAAGCTGGCGCAGCTACCGCGCAATTCATCGCCCACCCGCATCCGCAACCGCTGCGACCTGACGGGACGGCCGCGCGGCTTCTACCGCAAGCTGCGGATGTCGCGCATCGCGCTGAGGGATCTCTCATCCCAAGGTCTCGTTCCCGGCATGATCAAGTCGAGTTGGTAGGAGATACCGCATGACGATGACCGATCCTTTGGGCGATATGCTGACCCGTATCCGGAACGCCCAAATGCGTCACAAAACGATGGTCACGACGCCGGCCTCCAAGATGCGCGCCCGGGTGCTGGACGTACTCCAGGAGGAGGGCTTCATCCGCGGCTACGCCGAGGTCGAGTACGGCGACGGCCGCGCCCAGTTCGAGATCGAGCTCAAATATTTCGAGGGCGAGCCGGTGATCAAGGAGCTGAAGAGGGTGTCGAAACCCGGCCGCCGGGTCTATTCGTCGGTAAAGAGCCTGCCGACCGTCGCCAACGGGCTCGGCGTCGCCATCCTGTCGACGCCCAAGGGCGTCATGTCGGATTCCCGCGCCCGGGACGAGAATGTCGGCGGCGAGGTGCTCTGCAGCGTCTTCTGAGATGAGCGGAGCGAACAGCAGAGAAGGCAAGACAAGCGATGTCGCGTATCGGAAAACGAGTGGTGCCAATTCCCGACGGCGTCAGCGCCAAATTCGAGGGCCGGCAGATCAGCGTCAAGGGCCCCAAGGGCGAGCTCGCGCTGGTGCTTGCGGACGAGGTGGTGGCCGAGATGGGCGAGGACGGCATCACC
>CAYVYD010000114.1:0-7789 GCA_964454415.1 uncultured Hyphomicrobiaceae bacterium
TGGCGCGGCGCGGCGCCACCATCACGCTCGAGGCCAAGACCACGCTGCTGGCGCTCGTCGGATCGGACCCGGCGCAAGCCCGCGCCGAGATCGAGAAGCTCGCCCTCTACGTCGGAAACGCGCAGCCGATCACGCCCCAGGACGTGGAGGCAGTGGTTGCCGACGGCGGCGAGATCGCGCTCGACGCCCTGGCGCTGGCGGCGGCGGAGGGCGCGCGCGAGGAGACGCTGCGCGCGCTCGACCGGATCGCCGCCTCCGGCCAGTCGCTGCAGGGAGGGCTCGCGGCGCTTGTCCGCCACTTCGACCGGCTCCACCTGCTGGCCGCCGAGATCGAGGCGGGCACCGCACCCGCCCGCGCGGTGGCGGCAATCCGCCCGCCGCTCGGCTTCAAGCAGCGCGACGCCCTGATGCGCCAGGCGCGGCGCTGGAGCCGCGCCGGTGCCGAGCGGGCAATCCTCGCCCTGCAGGCGGCGACCGCCGAGGCGCGGCGGCGGCCGCGGCTGGAGCGGCAGATCGCCGAGCGCCTGCTGCTCGACCTGTGTGAGAATAAATAATAAGATATTGAATAATAAGGATAATTAAAGCTTCAACAGCCGCCTGCGCACCTCGTCGAGCTGGTCTAGGCTGCGATAGGCGATGCGCAGCTCGCCGGCCTCGCCGCGGCCGGGGCGGATCTCGACCGCGAGCCCCAGCGCGTCGCCGAGCGCGGTTTCGGCGGCGCGGGTGTCGGCGTCCTTGAGCGGCGCCTTGCGCGGCGCGCGCGGCGAATCGCTTTTCTTCACCAGCGCCTCGACGGCGCGCACGCTCATCGCCTTGGCGACGATCTCCCTGGCGAGCTTGAGCGCGTCGTCGCGGCCGATCAGCGCGCGGGCATGGCCGGCGCTCAGCTTGCCCTCGCGGATCAGCTCCTGGACGCCCTCCGGCAGTTTCAGCAGTCTGAGCGTGTTGGCGAGGTGGCTGCGGCTCTTGCCGATGATCCTGGCCAACTCCTCCTGGGTGTGGCCGAAGGCGTCGATCAGCTGCTGGTAGCCGCGCGCCTCCTCAACGGCGTTGAGGTCGCTCCGCTGCACGTTCTCGATGATCGCGAGCTCGAGCGCCTCGCGGTCGGAGAGCTGGCGCACGATCACCGGCACCTGGTGCAGCCGCGCCTTCTGTGCGGCGCGCCAACGCCGCTCGCCGGCGACGATCTCGTAAGCCCCGCCCTCGGCCGGGCGCACCACCAGCGGCTGGACCACGCCCTTCTCGGCGATCGAGGCGGCGAGCTCGGCGAGCTCCTCCTCGGCGAACTGGCGGCGCGGGTTCTGCGGGTTCGCCTTGAGCGCGGCGAGCGCCACCGTGCGGTAGCCCTCGATGCCGCGCGCCGTCTCGATGTCGGCGGCGTCGTCGAGCAGATCGACGAGCCCCCGTCCCAACCGCTTCTTCTGCGCCCCTGCCGTCATGCCTTGCTCCATCACGCCGCCAATTGCTGTTCCCGTTTGATCACTTCCGAGGCCAGTTCGATATAGGCCCGGCTGCCCTCGCAGAGATGGTCGTAGAGCAGGATCGGCTTGCCAAAGGACGGCGCCTCGGCGACGCGCACATTGCGCGGAATGAAGGTGGAATAGACCTTCTCGCCCAGCGCCTCCCGCACGTTCTCCTCGACCTCGTGGGTGAGCCGGTTGCGCTTGTCGTGCATGGTCAGCACGACCCCCTGGATCGCCAGCGCCGGATTGAGCCGCTCGCGCACGTCGTTGATGGTCCTGACGAGCTGCGCCAGGCCCTCCATGGCGAAGAACTCGCATTGCAGCGGCACCAGCACCGCGTCGGCGGCGGAGAGCGCGTTGATGGTGAGCACGTTGAGGGAGGGCGGGCAGTCAATCAGGACGTAGGTCGTCTTGGCCTCGCCCCGTGCGTTTGCCTGCTGGTGCGCAGCGTATTCGATCAGCGCGTTGCGCAGCGGATAGACCCGGTGCTGGCCGGCGGCGACCTCGCGCTCGATCGCCATCAGGTCCCCCGTCGCCGGCACGATGGAGAGCAGCGGAATGCCGGTGGGCTTGACCGCCTCGGCCAGGCTGGCGCGGTCCATCAGCACGTCCAGCGTCGAAGGCGAGCGATCATCCGCCCCCTTGCCGATGCCGAGCCCGGTGCTGGCGTTGCCTTGGGGGTCGAGGTCGACGATCACCACCGGCCGGCCGACGGCGGCCAGCGCGGTGCCCAGATTGATCGCGGTCGTGGTCTTGCCGACGCCGCCCTTTTGATTGGCGACCGCCAGCACCCGCAGGCCGCGCCCCCATCCCGATCGTTCCGCCATCCGTTTCCGTTCAATCCCTTGGAGCGGGTTCCCGCAGTTCGAGGACGCGAGCATGCCGGTCCGTGCGGCTTTGCACAAGTTTCACGTGAAACGTCCACGCCGCCCGCGCCGTCTCGACCTCGGCCCGAGCGTTCCTGCCCTTCGGGAAAAGCCCCACCGTCCCGCTTCCGAAAAAGGGCGCCGCGAGGCGCAACAGCTTGTTCAAAGGCGCCAAACCGCGCGCCGTAACCACGTCGAAGGGAGCGACTGTACGCCCCAACCGGAGGGATTCAATGCGTTCGTTGCGAATTTCCACAGGGGCGCCCGTGGCGCGCGCCACCTCGGCCAAAAACGCGCATTTGCGCCCCGAGGCCTCCACCAATGTGACGTGAACGCCCTGATTCGCGCCCAGAATCGCGATCACCAATCCTGGAAAGCCGGCGCCGCTCCCCAAATCGAGCCAGCGCCGCGCGCCCGGCGCCAGCTCCCAAAGCTGGGCGCTGTCGGCGAAATGGCGGTGCCAGAGGTCGCCGAGGCTGGCGGGCGCGACCAGATTGACCGCCTTTTGCCAGCGGCGCAGCAGGCCCGCATAGGTTTCGAGGGCCGCCATCGTGTCCGGCGCGGCGCCGAAGGCCCGGGCGAAGTCGGCCGCGCCGGCGATGTATGGGAGCTGGCGCGCGTTCAATTCAGGCGGATCGGCGCCCGCCGGCGGCCGCGTCGGGGGCTTTGCCATTGGCGGCCTTCTTGACGTGGGCGAGCAGCACCATCAGCGCCGCCGGCGTCAGCCCGTCGATCCGCGCCGCCTGGCCCAGCGTCGCCGGACGGTGGCGGGCGAGCTTCTGGCGCGCCTCGGTGGAGAGCGCGGCGAGCGCGGCGTAGTCGAAGTCGCGCGGGATGGCGATACCCTCGTCCTTGCGGAAGGCGGCGATGTCGGCCTCCTGGCGCGCCAGATAGACGGCGTAGCGGGCGTCGGTCTCGATTTGCCGGGCGATGGGCTCGCCCACCTCCGCGAGCTCCGGCCAGATGCGCGCCAACCGTTCCACCGAAATCTCGGGGCTCGCCAACAGGTCGAAGGCGCTGCGGCGGCGCCCGTCGCGGTTAACCGCGAGGCCCGCGGCCGCCGCCTGGTCTGGGGTGAGGTTCAAAGCCTCAAGCTTCGCCCGGGCCCGCTCCAGCGCGCCGCGCTTGCGGACGAAGGCGGCGGCGCGGGCGGCGCCGACGCAGCCGATCTCGATCCCCAAGGGCGTCAACCGCTGATCGGCGTTGTCGGCGCGCAGCGTCAGCCGGTATTCGGCGCGCGAGGTGAACATGCGGTAGGGCTCGCTGACGCCCCGGGTCACCAAATCGTCGACCATCACGCCCATATAGGCGTCGGCCCGCGAGGGGGCGAAGGCGCGGCTGCCGCCCTCCGCCTTGAGCGCCGCGTTGAGCCCGGCCACCAGCCCCTGGGCGGCGGCCTCCTCGTAGCCCGTGGTGCCGTTGATCTGGCCGGCGAGGAACAGGCCCGCCAACGCCTTGACCTCGAGGCTGGGAAAGAGCTCGCGCGGGTCGACGTAATCATATTCGATGGCGTAGCCCGGCCGCTTGACCGCGGCCCGCTCGAGGCCGGGAATGGTGGCTAGGAAGGCCAGCTGTACCTCCTCGGGCAGCGAGGTGGAGAGCCCGTTGGGATAGACGGTCGTATCGTCGAGGCCCTCGGGCTCGAGGAAGACCTGGTGCGATGTGCGCTGCTTGAAGCGCACGATCTTGTCCTCGATCGAGGGGCAGTAGCGCGGGCCGGTGCTTTCGATCTGGCCCGAATAGATCGGCGCGCGCGAAAGATTGACGGCGATGAGCGCGTGGGTCGCGTCGTTGGTGTGGGTGATGTGGCAGTCGACCTGCGGCGTCACGATTTCGCGCGTCAGGAAGGAAAATGGGACCGGCGGGTCGTCGCCCGGCTGCCGCTCGAGCCCCGCCCAGTCGATGGTCTCGCCGTCGAGCCGCGGCGGCGTGCCGGTCTTGAGCCGGCCCATGGCGAGCCCGAGCGCGTAGAGCCGCTTGGAGAGGCCGATTGCCGGCGCCTCGCCGTGGCGTCCGGCCGGGATCTTGCGCTCGCCGATGTGAATGAGGCCGTTCAGGAACGTGCCGGTGGCGAGCACCACGGCGCCGGCAAGGATCTCGCCGCCATCGGCGGTGACGACGCCCGCGACGCGGCCCTCCCGCACCATCAAATCCTCGACCGCGGCCTCGATCACCTCGAGCCCCGGCACCTCGCGGATCGCGTGCTGCATGGCCAAGCGGTAGAGCTTGCGGTCGCTCTGGCAGCGCGGCCCCTGCACGGCGGGGCCCTTGCTGCGGTTCAGCACCCGGAACTGTATGCCGGAGGCGTCTGCGACGCGCCCCATCAGCCCGTCGAGCGCGTCGATCTCGCGCACCAGATGGCCCTTGCCGAGGCCGCCGATCGCCGGGTTGCAGGACATCTCGCCGATCGAATCGAATCGGTGGGTGACGAGCGCGGCGCGCGCGCCGAGCCGCGCCGCCGCGGCCGCCGCCTCGCAGCCCGCGTGGCCTCCGCCCACGACGATCACGTCATAGCCGTTGTCGCCCGCTCGTCCCATGACGCGCGACCCTAAAGCCTTTTCAGGTCGGATTGAAGCAATTCCGTTTCTTGATCGGCCCTCCGCCCGAGCTGACAATCAGCGCCGATCGTCATTCCCGCGGAGGCGGGGATGACGGGGTAGCTAAAGCTATTTCCGCCTCGCCCAAGAGTCTCCCGATTGCCATCAAAGCCCCCCGGACACCGACGCTGCCGATTGATTCACGTGAAACAAGGCTGGGCGGGCGCGAGGATTGATTCACGTGAAACAGCGGAAGGCCCTATTTGCCGATGCAAAACTCGGCGAACAGCTTATCGAGCACGTCCTCGACGCCGACGCGCCCGGTGACGCGGCCCAGGGCGGCGGCTGCCTGGCGCAGATCCTCCGCCCGCAGCTCGAGCGCCGCGAAGGGCTCCCCGAGGAACCGTTCGAGCGCCGCCCGGCAGGTCTCGAGCTCGCGGCGGTGGCGCGCCCGGGTCAGTTGCGGCGCCTCGCCCAATTCCGGCGCGGCGCCGGCACGGGCCGCGATCTCGCCACTCAGCAAATCGATGTTTTCGTAATTTTCTACAGATATATCAATGATTTGATCGATGTAGTCCGGCACCTGACCGGTCTCCTTCAAATCGATCTTGTTGCGTATAACGAGCAGCTCGGCGGCGGCGCGGGTGAGTTCCGCTGGCGGCCGCCATTGGGGCGCGGCGGCGTCCACCAGCCAGATCACCAGATCGGCGTCCTCGGCCCGCTTGAAGGCGCGCGCGATGCCCTCACGCTCGACGCCGCCCGCCGCCTCGCGGATGCCGGCGGTGTCCATGACCAGCACCGGCAGGCCACCGAGGTCGAGATGGACCTCGATCACGTCCCGCGTGGTGCCGGCCTCTTCCGTGACGATCGCCGCCTCGCGCCCGGCGAGCGCGTTGAGCAGGCTCGACTTGCCCGCATTGGGGGCGCCGGCGATCAGCACCCGGTAGCCCTCGCGCAGCCGTTCGCCGCGGTGCGCGTCGTCGAGATGGGCGGCGATGGCGCTCACGAGCCCGGTCACCACCGGGCGCGCCTGGCGCTCGACCTCGCCAGGCACGTCGGCTTCGTCGGAGAAGTCGAGCGCCGCCTCGACCAGCGCAAGCGCCCGCAAGAGCTGATCCCGCCAGGCTTCGTATTGCGCCCCCAGCCGGCCCTCGCTCTGGCGCAGCGCCTGGCGGCGCTGGGCCTGCGTCTCGGCGTTGACGAGGTCGGCGAGCCCCTCGACGGCGGTCAGGTCGAGCTTGCCGTTGTCGAAGGCCCGCCGCGCGAACTCGCCGGCCGCGGCCGGGCGCATGCCCTCCAGACGGCCAAGCGCCTCGATCAGGCCGGCGGTCACCGCACGCCCGCCATGGATGTGAAACTCGGCCACGTCTTCGCCGGTAAAACTCCTGGGGCTCTGGAACCAAACGACGAGCGCCTTGTCCAGCACCTCGCCATTGGCCGGATCGCGCAACGGGGCAAGCCGCATCAGGCGAGGCTCCGGCGCCTCGCCGGCGAGCGCCTCGAGCGCCCCCCGCGCGCGCGGACCCGATACCCGCACCACCGCCACGCCGGCCCGCCCGGCGGCGCTGGAGAGCGCGAAAATCGTCTCCCCGCGGCGTGGCGGCGGTCCCGTTTTCCTTTTAGCAGCCATTACGATAGGCTCTCCTGAAGCCCTCCCCGCACCCTTCGTGGAGCTTCTCATGTCCCGCAACCGGCTCGGCCGCGAGACCAGCCCCTATCTCCTCCAGCACAAGGACAACCCGGTCCATTGGTGGCCGTGGGGCGAAGCCGCGCTCGCCGAGGCCAAGGCCACGGAGAAGCCGATCCTGCTCTCGGTCGGCTACGCGGCGTGCCATTGGTGCCACGTCATGGCCCATGAGAGCTTCGAGCACGAACCGACCGCCGAGGTGATGAATGAGCTCTTCGTCAACGTCAAGGTCGACCGCGAGGAGCGCCCCGACATCGACGCCATCTACATGGCCGCCCTGCAAACCCTGGGCGAGCAGGGCGGCTGGCCGCTCACCATGTTCCTGACACCCGAGGCCGAGCCCTTCTGGGGCGGCACCTATTTTCCGCGCGAGGCCAAGTTCGGCCGCCCGGGCTTCGAGCAGGTGCTGCGCGAGATCGCCCGGGTGTTCCGCGAGGAGCCCGAGGCGATCCGCCACAATGCCAAGCATCTGAAGCAGGCGCTCGAGCCGGTTTCGCTGGCCGGGGACCTAGCCGGGCTCGACGAGGAGAAGGCGTTCGACGCCGCGCTGCGCCTGCTCGCCGTCTTCGATCCGACCCATGGCGGCCTCGGCCACGCGCCCAAGTTCCCGCAATGCTCGGTGCTCGAGCTGCTGTGGCGGGTGGGCCTGCGCTTCGCCGCCTCGCCCCCGCTCATCGCCGTGCAGAAGACGCTGCTGCACATGTGCCACGGCGGCATCTACGACCATCTGGGCGGCGGCTTCTCCCGCTACGCCGTCGACCAGCGCTGGCTGGTGCCGCATTTCGAGAAGATGCTCTACGACAACGCCCAGCTGATCGCGCTGATGACCGAGGTCTGGCGCGAGACCCGCGCGCCGCTGTTCGCCGCGCGCGTCGCCGAGACGGTGGACTGGGTGCTGCGCGAGATGGTCGCCGAGGGCGGCGGCTTCGCCGCCTCGCTCGACGCCGACAGCGAGGGCGAGGAAGGCAGGTTCTACGTCTGGAGCGCGGAAGAGATCGAGACCGCTCTCGGGGCCGAGGACGCCGCGCTCTTCGCCAGGGTCTACGACGTGACCCCCGGCGGCAATTGGGAGGGTAAGACGATCCTCAACCGGCTCGCCGCGATGGAGCCCCCCGAAGCGGTTGAGGCCGCAAGGCTCGCCAAGATGCGCGAAAAGCTTCTCAAGGCCCGCGCCAAGCGGGTGCGCCCGGGCTTCGACGACAAGGTGCTCGCCGACTGGAACGGCCTGATGATCTC
>CAYVYD010000115.1:0-5359 GCA_964454415.1 uncultured Hyphomicrobiaceae bacterium
ATACGAGATCATGCCTAGTCTCGTGGGCTCGGAGATGTGTATAAGAGACAGAACGCGAACCGTGCCGGGTCGCACCGCCGCATCAACCGCTCGGGCTCGAGCGCGAGGCGCGAGGGATTCAGCGTGTCGATGACGAGGCTCCCTTACTCGGACTGAACTGAGCCCAATAAGACGACTTTTCCCCACACGCGGCAAGC
The DNA here is from genome assembly GCA_964454415.1 of uncultured Hyphomicrobiaceae bacterium. GTDB lineage: Bacteria > Pseudomonadota > Alphaproteobacteria > Rhizobiales > Methyloligellaceae > JAJFHN01. The sequence continues at coordinate 198 of CAYVYD010000115.1, forward strand.
CGCACGCGCTCAGCGCCGCGACAGGAAATGCAGGCTGAAGAGCTTGCCCTCATCGGTCCAGACCTCGGCGGGTTTCCAGCCGGCTTCCCTCGCCTTGGCGCGGAACTCCCCGACCGAATATTTGTGCGAGTTTTCGGTGTGGATGCGCTCTCCCCGCGCCAGCGCGAAGCTGCGGCCGCCGGCGCTAACCTCCTGGTCATCGAGGGAGACGATGTAGATTTCGACGCGGCCGGCGTCCTCATTGTAGACCGCCTGGTGCTCGAATTTCGTCAAGTCGATATCGCCGCCGAGCTCGCGGTTGATGCGCTCCAGCAGGTTGAGGTTGAACTCCGCCGTCACGCCCTTGGCGTCGTTATAGGCGGCTTCAAGGGTTTCGGCGCTCTTCTTGAGATCGACGCCGACCAGGAACACACTCTCCTCCCCCAGCAGCGCGCCGGCCTCGTCGAGGAACTGGGTAGCGTCGTCGCGGGAGAAATTGCCGATCGTCGAGCCCGGAAAGAAGCCGAGCTTTGGCGCCCCCTCCAGCGTCTCCGGCAACTCGATCTCCCGGTTGAAGTCGGCGTGGACGGGGAGCACGTCGAGCGCCGGAAACCGGCTCTGAAATCTCACCGCCGCCTCGCCCAGGGCTTCCTCGGCGATGTCGATCGGCACATAGGCCGCGACGTTCTCGAGACTGTCGACCAGGATGTGGGTCTTGCGGCTGGAGCCCGAGCCGAACTCGACCACCGCGCAGCCCGGTCCCGCCAAGTCGCAGATCTCGCGTCCATGGGCCTCGAGCAGGGCGATCTCGGTGCGGGTGGGGTAGTACTCGTCCAGCCTGGTGATCTCCTCGAACAACGCCGAGCCCCTGGCGTCATAGAGAAAGTGGCAGGGGATCTGCTTGTCGCGCGCACTCAGGCCGGCGATGACGGCCTGGGCGAACTCGTCGGCCAAGGGCGCTTCGCCCGGAGGACTGCGGAGACCCATGGCTATCGGTCGTCGGCCAACCGCAGGCCGGTGAACTGCCAGCGCTGATGCGGATAGAAGAAGTTGCGGTAGGTGCGCCGCACGTGGCCGTCGGGCGTCACGCAGGACCCGCCCTTCAGCACGAACTGGTTGCACATGAATTTGCCGTTATATTCGCCGACCGCGCCCGGCGCCGCCTTGAAGCCCGGATAGGGCGCATAGGGGCTTTGCGTCCACTCCCAGACGTCGCCGAACATCTGATGGAGGCCGCCGCCGTTGGCGCCTGCCGCGAGCGGGCGCAGCGCGCCGTGGCCTAGCGTGCGGCCGTGCTCGGCCAGCCCGCGCGAGGCGACCTCCCATTCGAACTCGCTCGGCAACCGCTTGCCCGCCCAGCGGGCGAAGGCGTCGGCCTCGTAATAGCTCACATGGGTGACCGGCGCGGCGGGGTCCACCGGCCGCAGGCCGTGCAGCCCCATCTGCCGCCATCCCCCCTCCCCCTCTTCCCAATAGAGCGGCGCGCGCCAGCCCTCGGCGCGAACGCTCGCCAAACCGTCCGACAGCCAAAGATGGGGCGTCCCGTAGCCGCCGTCGGCCATGAATTCGAGCCATTCGCCATTGGTGACGCAGCGCGTGGCAAGCCTGAAGGGGCGCAACAGCACCTCGTGCCGGGGGCGCTCATTGTCGTAGGCGAAGCCCTCGCCTTGGCGCCCGATCTCGGCGATACCGCCCTCGACGTCGACCCAGCCGAGCGCCGTGGCCGCGCCTTCCTGGGGCTGCTCCTCTACCTCCCGATAGGCGGGCTTGAGCGGTTGCATCGAGAACAGGCTCAGCACGTCGGTCAGCATCAGCTCCTGATGCTGCTGCTCGTGATGGATGCCGAGCTCGAGGAGCCGGGCCGCGTTGGGTGGAACGTCGTTGTCCTTGCGCGACAGGAACGCCTCGAGCGCCTCGTCCACATGGGCGCGGTAGCCGCGCACTTCCTCGCCGCTCGGCCGCGTCAACAGCCCGCGCTTGGGCCGGGGGTGGCGCTCACCCGCCGCCTCGTAATAGGAGTTGAAGCAATAGGGAAAGCGCTCGTCATAGGGGCGATAGGTCTCGTCGAAGGGCCTGAGCACGAAGGTCTCGAAAAACCACGTGGTGTGCGCCAGATGCCACTTGGTCGGACTCGCGTCGTCCATCGCCTGGACCACCTGATCCTCGTCGCTGAGCGGCGCGGCGATGGCGGCCGACAACGCGCGGGTGCCGAAAAGACATGATTTCAGGGAGGAAAGAGGTAGGGGTTGCGAGATATCCATCTCCGCCGCATCGGCAGTCTCGTAGGGCATGCGAACCTCCGATTGGTCCGGATGAATATAGAAATTCTAACACCGCTGGACCACCCCGGGTTCCCGCGGGCTGACCTGCCGCCCCCGCGGATCCGCCCCGGTGCCTATTTTTCACGGCTTTTCCGCCGTCAATCGATGAGGCAGGCCGGATGTCGAACGGCGAAGAGGCTGTTATCATCGGCGTCCGCGCACCGGCCGCGCGGCGGCGGCGTTGACCAGGCGGGAAAGGAGCGAAGCCGGCCCATGACCATCAACGAACCGGACGCGGTTCTGACCGGCGACGGCCGTCAATCGCTCATCGCCGGCGAGATCCAGCGGGGTGCCTGCCGTCTGCTGCGCGCCCTCGGCCAATCGGTAGTGACCGAACTGCCGCTGGCGAGCGGCCACCGGGCCGACATCGCCGCGCTCTCGCGCAACGGCGAGATCTGGATCGTCGAGATCAAGTCGTGCCTCGCCGATTTTCGCGCCGACGCCAAGTGGGAGGCCTACCGCAGCTTTTGCGACCGGTTCTTCTTCGCGGTTCTGGAGAGCTTCCCCCGGGAGGTCCTGCCCGCCGACACCGGCCTCATCGTCGCCGACCGTTACGCCGGCGCGGTCATCCGCGAGGCGCCCGAGCACCGGATCGCCGGGGCGCGGCGCAAGGCGGTGACCCTGCGCTTCGCCCGCGCGGCCGCCCTGCGGCTGCAGTCCGTCCATGACCCCGGACCCGCCGGGGACGTGTGACCGGGGGCTATTTCGGCGCGCGCTTGGCCAGGATGCGCTGCAGGGTGCGGCGATGCATGTTGAGCCGCCGCGCCGTCTCCGAGACGTTGCGGTCGCACAGCTCGAACACGCGCTGAATGTGCTCCCAGCGCACCCGGTCCGCCGACATCGGGTTTTCCGGCGGCGTCGCCTTGGCGTCGCCCTGGGCGAGGAGCGCATTGCAGACGTCGTCGGCGTCGGCCGGCTTGGCCATGTAGTCCACGGCGCCGAGCTTGACGGCGGTGACGGCGCTCGCGAGGTTGCCGTAACCCGTCAGCACCACCGCGCGGGCGTCGGGCTTGTGCTCCCTGAGGACCTCGATGACCTCGAGACCGGTGCCGTCTTCCAGCCGCATGTCTACGACGGCGAAGGCTGGGGCGTCGTCCGAAATGGCCTGCTTTCCCTCCTCGACGCTCTCGGCCACGCGCACCTCGAAGCCGCGCTCCTCCATGGCACGCGCCAGCCGGCAAAGAAACGGCTTGTCGTCGTCCACGAGCAGCAGCGATTGACCGCCGCCGATGACGGCCAGCTCGGCGTCCTTGGTGCCCTGATCATCCATCGTCCAAATCCTAGCTTGATGACGGCGGCTTTGCCACCGCCCATCCTTCAGCGAGCGGCCTGTTCGGCGCCCCCCACGTCGATCATCTCGCGCGGCCAGGAGAGCTCGACCACGGCGCCCTTTTGCGGCGCCCGCTTGTTTCTGACCTCGACCTGGGCGCCCGATCGCTCGAGAAGCGTCTTGGCGATGAAGAAGCCGAGTCCCAGACCTTCGTGTTCGCCCGTCTCCTCCCGGCGTTTGGAATCGCGCGCCCGGGTCGTCACGAAGGGCTCGCCCAGGCGCTTGATCACCGCCGATTGCAGTCCCGGACCGTCGTCGGAGATCGTTACCTTGACCTCGTCGTCATTCCAGCTTGCGTTCACCTCGACCTTTTCCTTGGCGAAGTCGACCGCGTTCTCGACCAGATTGCCGAGCCCGTAGAGCAGGCCCGGATTGCGCGGACTGACCGGCTCCCTGCCGCCGCCATTGGCGAGCTTCGCCCCTTCCTCCGGCGCCGCCTCGACGATCACCTGCGGCCCCAGCACCCGGTAGGGTTCGACCACCTCCGCCAGCAACTGGCTCAAGGGAGCGCGCTCGAAATGCAGATCCGACGAGCCCGCCTGGCTGGTCAGCCTGGAGAGGATTTTCCGGCACCGCTGGGCTTGGCTTTGCAGCAGCTCGAGGTCGTCGCGATGGGTGCTGTCGGCGGCGAGCCCGCGCAGCAGCTCCTTGGCCACCACCGTGATGGTGGACAGCGGCGTGCCGAGCTCGTGGGCGGCCGCGGCGGCAAGCCCGTCGAGCGCGGAGAGCCGGTGCTCGCGCGCCAGGATCGACTCCGTCGCCGCCAAGGCCGTCGACATTTGCTGCGCCTCCTTGGCGATCTGCCAGGCGTAATAGGCCATGAACATGGCGCACAGCACCACCGCCGCCCAGTTGCCGAGCACAAACAGCAACGGCAATTCGAAGGGCTCGTTGGGATACCAGGGAAGCGGCATGTGGAAGACGATGAGCGCGGTGGCGCAGATGAAGGCGAGCCCGCCGATCGACAGCGTCACCCGCATCGGCTGGGTCGAGGCCGAGACCGTCACCGGCACGGCGAACAGAAAGGCGAACGGGTTCTGCATGCCGCCGGTGAGATAGAGCAGCGCGGTGAGCTGGAGGGTGTCGTAGACCAGCATGTTCGAGGCCGAGCCCGTATGCACCCGTTCCTCGGCCGGCAGCTGCAAACTGAGAATGATGTTGAGCAGGCAGGAGAGCGAGATCATCATCAGGCACGGGATGAGCGGGATCTCCAAGCCCAATCCCCAATCGACGGAGAGCACCGTCAGCGTCTGCCCGGCGACCGCGATCCACCGCAGGCGCACGATGGTCTGCAGCCGCAAGCTGCTCTGGTCCTGCTGCAATTGTGTCGGGTTGAGTGCGCGCATCGCGCCCGCAAGCTCCTGTTTCGCACTTGCGCGTGATGTTAGCACAGTAGATAAGCGCGCTTGAGCCCCGCACGGCAATAGCCTTAAGCCCGCGCCGCCGTTGCCTCCGGACATCGGGAAGCCGCAAATTGGACCTAGGCATCCCCCATTCGTCCCGAAGGAATCCGCCCCCCATGTGCCCCGCGC
>CAYVYD010000115.1:5369-7772 GCA_964454415.1 uncultured Hyphomicrobiaceae bacterium
GGGCTGAACAAGACCTATGGCGCGATCGTCGCCGTCGATGATGTGAGCTTCACCCTGAAGGAGGGGTCGATCACCGCGCTCCTCGGCGGCAACGGCGCCGGCAAGACGACGACCATCGCCATGCTGCTCGGCCTGGTCGAGCCGACCTCCGGGCTGATCGAGGTGTTCGGCATGGACATCACCCGGCACCGCGGCCGCGTCGCCCACCGGATGAATTTCGAAAGCCCCTATGTGGACATGCCGCAAAGGCTCACCGTGCGGCAGAACCTCACCGTCTATTGCAAGCTTTACGGCGTCATCGACGTCGCCCGGCGCATCGCCACCATCGCCGAGGAGTTGCAGATGAGCGACCTTCTCGAGCGGCCAACGGGCAAGCTCTCGGCCGGCCAGAAGACGCGGGTGGGGCTCGCCAAGGCGCTCGTCAACGCACCCGAGTTGCTGCTTCTCGACGAGCCAACCGCTTCGCTCGATCCCGACACCGCCGACTGGGTGCGCGGCCATCTCGACGCCTACCGCACCGACCGCGGCGCCACCATCCTATTCGCCTCCCACAACATGGCCGAGGTCGAGCGCCTGGCCGACCGCGTGCTGATGCTGGCGGCGGGACGCGTGGTCGAAGACGGCGCGCCCGGCGCGCTGCTCAAGAAATACGGGCACCGCAGCCTCGAGGACGTGTTCCTCGACATCTCGCGCCATCGCCGCGGCCGCCCGCGCGCTCCGCAGCCGGAACCGGAGCGGGCGTCATGAGCAAGTCCGGCCTGAGCCGCCCGCCGGCGATGCACGACCCCCACGGCTTTGCGGCTTCGGTGCGGCGCATCGCCGCCATGGTCGAGCGCTACGTCTATCTGATTAGAGGTTCCTGGGTGCGCATCGTCGAGCTGATCTACTGGCCGCTGCTGCAGATGCTGATGTGGGGATTCCTGCAGCTCTATCTCGCCCAGACGTCCTCGCTCCTGGCCCAGGCCGGCGGCCTCTTCATCGGCGCCGTCCTGCTCTGGGATATCCTGTTCCGCGCCCAGATCGGCTTTTCCATCTGCTTCCTGGAGGAGATGTGGTCGCGCAATCTGGGCCAGCTTCTGTTGAGCCCGCTGCGCGCCAACGAGTTTCTGGTGGCGCTCAGCGTCATGAGCCTGATCCGCCTTTCGATCGGCCTGGTGCCGGTGACGGTGCTGGCCTATTTCCTGTTCGGCTTCAATCTGTTCGGCTTCGGCCTCGCGCTCGCCGCCTTCTTCGCCAATCTGGTGCTCACCAGCTGGTCGCTGGCGCTGTTCTCGACCGGTATCGTGATGCGCTACGGCCTGGGCGCGGAGGAGTTCGCCTGGTCGCTCGCCTTCGTGATGCTGCCGCTCTGCTGCGTCTACTATCCGGTCGCCACCCTGCCCGTCTGGCTGCAACCGGTTGCGCTCGCCCTCCCGCCGACCCACGTGTTCGAAGGCATGCGCGCGCTGGTGCTCGAGGGCACTTTCCACGCCCGGGACATGTGGTACGCGCTCGCCCTCAACGGCCTCTTCGTGGTCACGGGCATCGCCTCCTTCCGCTACTTCCTGCGCGGCACGCGGCGGAACGGCTCGTTGTTGACCCAGGGCGAATAGGCGGCAAGCGCCGCCTTCCAGGGGACTTTTGAGATGTCGATGCGTTTGCGACTGATCCTCATCGTTTCGGCGTTTTTTGCGCTGGGCGCCTATGTCGCGACCCTGTGGCTCGTCCCCCAGCCGCCCGTCCTGCGCGCCATGGTCGTGCCGGGCTCGAAGGCGCTGGTCGGCGGTCCCTTCACCTTGACCGACAAGACCGGCAAGCGCGTTTCGGACAAGGATTTCCGCGGCCGCTACATGCTGATCTTCTTCGGCTACACTTTTTGCCCCGACGTCTGCCCCACCGGGCTTCAGACCATCTCCGCCGCGCTCGCCCGGCTCGGACCGCGCGCGGTCAAGATGGCGCCGATCTTCATCACCCTCGACCCCGAACGCGACACCCCACAGGTGCTCGCCGATTACCTCTCCAATTTCGATCCCCGGCTGATCGGATTGACGGGGAGCCCGGAGGAAATCGCCGCCGTCGCCAAGGCCTACCACGTCTACCACGCCAAGGTGGCCGAGACCGGCTCGCCCGGCGACTATCTCCTCGACCACAGCGCGATCTATTTCCTGATGGACGAAAAAGGCGATTATGCCGGGCATTTCGCCTATGGGGTGAGCCCCGACGAGCTCGCCCGCGGCATCGCCCGCCTGCTCTGACGGCGACGCCCGCGGCCGGCGCGCCGCGCATTCTCCACAGAATTCAGCCCCTTGCCCGAACTCTGTTGCAGCGCAGTAGACACGACCCTATATATTATGCTGCGGTGCGAAAAAATAACGGATTTGGGGGACGTATGCCGCTCTATCACTTTTACGAACTCAACCACGC
>CAYVYD010000116.1:0-7761 GCA_964454415.1 uncultured Hyphomicrobiaceae bacterium
AAAAACCGCGAGTCCTTGCTCAAAAATTCGCCAGACTGTGACCAAATGGCCACGCCGATCGGATTTGGTCGGCGATTGCCTTCAGCTTGCAGAATGGGATCGCACCGCCCGCTAATCGCCAATTTTCAATCGGATAAGGGCGGCTATGATGTTTGGCAAATCGTCGCACGAGAGGCGTACCGAGCCGTGGCCGCAGCACCCATAGGGCCTTGCTACGGGCTGCGCGGCGGTTCTATTTCGTGGCGACCGGCGCGGCAAGTAGCGCGACTCATCGACTCATGGAGTACAAGGCCGGGGGACCAACCCGATAACTGAAACGAGGGACTCATGCGCGGTTTCTTTCTCATCGTCGGCCTCATGTTCGCCGTCTCCAATGGCCACGGCGCCGCCGCGGCCCAGCTCTTGCCGGCATCCCGGGACGCTCGACCGCAAGGCGAGCGGGCGATTCGGATGGCGCAAAACGGGCATCGCGACCAAGGGGGCGAGAGGGGAAGCGTCGTCGAGGGCTGCGGCGTGCGCGACGCGCTCTGCGTCGCCAACCGGCTGCTGATGCAAATGGCCCGCGAAGCCGGCGCCGGGCGGCGGGCGCAAATCGAAGACCTCGGCCGTCTCATGCAACGCGCCTGCGGCACGAATCCGAAGGACGTGGTTTGCGCCGGTGAGTTCGTCTCGCGGGGCCTGGCACTCGTCACTGGTCCCGATGCCGCGCCGGCTCCAATTTTTCGCGAGCGAGACCGCAGTGGACCAGGTCCCGTCGCCCCGGGCCCGATCGGCCGGCGTCCCCACGCACTGCCAGCCCTTGGCGGCCTGACATGCCTGCCCGTTCGAGGAAATCGCGGCCTGTTTCCGGCGCGAGCAGGCGACAACCGCACATTTGGAGGGTGGGGGCTCGATGAGACCGGACCGAATAGCTGCGCCTTCGCTATTCGGCACTGGAACCCTCAATACGAAATCGTCTGCACACAACACGGCAGGCCTGGAAATCCGCGTTACGCCCCGCAGAACATTCGCGATGCATATGCGTTCGGGCCTGGCGTGCGGACTCTGCGGGAATGCGTCGAGGCGGTGACGAACATTGCGGACGGCGCGATCTGCGCTACCCAACATGGGGCGGGCGGATACCGCATGATCGACGTCGCCAGCAGACGCGCGCGGGGGCCAACCTTCCTGTCGCTGGACCAATGCCTGGCGGCGCTCGACCGGCGGCGGTGACAAAGCGCTGGACCGGAAGCCGGATTGGCATTACGCCTGCAATCTCAAGTTGCCGGTCGTGCCTCGAGGGGCCGGACGGGATCGAGGGTCGGATTTCAAGTCGAGGGAGTTCCGGGATGGTCGCGGCGCTGCGTTTCTTGAACCCCGGCCACTTGGCGATGATCGCGGAAAACATCCGGGAAACCGGCGTCGGACGGTTCGTCATGGCCAGGATCGGGCACAACGCCCGCGCGCAGGCCTATCTGTTCTGGCCCGCCCTCCGCGCATTGAAAGCCGCCAGGATCGCCCGCCACCCGATCAATTTCGCCAACCGGCGCCAGGCCGCTAGAAGCTTTAACGGGGTCGGGGTCGACATTCCATGGGACGATGGTTTCGCCTATGTGAAACCGCGTCAGCTCCCCAATACCGGAGAGACCATTGATTATTGCCGCAATATCATCGACGGGTGGATGGAGGACAACAAGTCGCGGCAGTTCGACATCGCCAGCCACATCCTGACTGAACCGGATGGCTCGACGGACCTGACAAAGCACCCGATCATCCAAAAATTTGTGCAAGCGCCTGAAGTTCTCGGTCCTGTATCACGCTACCTGGGTGAAGTGCCGGTTCTGGCGCATGTCAGCATTCAAATTTCTCACCCCAACGACAGCAAGGTCGGCTTCCAGCAATATCACATCGACAGAATCGACCGGCAGCAGATGAAGCTGTTCCTGGCTATCGACGACGTGACGGCCGACTGCGGACCGCTGCATTTCATCCCGGCGCGGGAGAGCGAGGCGCTAGAGCGCGGGGAGAGGCACATCGTGGGCCGCATCGAGGATGACGTCGTTGCCCGTTACGCCGGCGACGCCGGCATTCGCGTTGGCACCCTGAAGGCGGGTGAAGGGCTGTTTTTGGACACCTGCCGCTGTGTCCATTTCGGCAGCCGCGGCAACGTCAAACCGCGTCACCTTCTGATGATCCAATACACCAGCCGCTATAGTCCCGTGGAACCGGTAAGCAAGGAAGGCAATTTGCGTTTTGATCCGGCCCTTGCCCACGCAACGCCTTATTCCAACTTGCTCTACGTTTGACCATCGATACAAAAAACTCACTCATTCAGATCCGCGGGCGATGGCCGATATAAAATACGAGAACCTGCCACAGAGGCTGTCCCGGCGTTTACCCGAACCGGTCAAGAAAGTCTTGCGACCGTTAGCTCACCTCTACTTCTGGATTCACGACCACATCAAGATCGGATGGGAATGGGCAAAATACTATCAATTCCGGGCGCGGGGAGGCTCTTGGACCGAATATTATCGAGAGCGTCGCGACAAGGGTGCGCTACATGCACAAAAAGACTATCGGCCAAGCTATTTCGAAGGTGCGCGGACTCATTTCGAATTTCTCAAGCGGGAAGGGCTTTCGCCCAAGGATCGCTTTCTTGATTATGGGGCCGGCTATTTGCGACTTGCCTATTACCTGGTTCCCTATCTCGAGGCGGATCGCTACACGGCCGTGGACATTTCCGGTGAAAGCCTGAAGCGGGGTCGAGATCTCATCGAAGCGCGTGGCATTCCGAAAAACACCTATCGCACGTCGGTCGTCGCCGATTGCGATCTCGCGGAATTGGAGGGGACCACATACGACGTCATCTGGGCGCAATCGGTTCTTACGCACATGCCTTTGAAAAATATTCGAATTTGGCTGCGGTCTCTGCCAAAGATTATGTCCGAAAGCGCGCGCGTTTACTTCACTTTTGCTGCGGGCAGCAGGCGCCAAGTCAACGTTAAAGATTTCTATTTCGAACCGGAAACGCTAGAGCAGGAAGCACTTCATGCCGGCTTCGCATGGAGGCTCTGCGAGTCTTGGGATGATGGTGGAGCATCATTAATGATTTGTTTGACACGTCCTATCCGGTGATGCCTTCAATTCAACAATTTGACCATAAAAAATTCCGCCTAAGCGTATCTCAAAACGCGAATTTACACGTCCGATCTTACCAAAGAAGCGGCTGCATCATCTCCTGAGCACCAGGCTCCATGCCAAAACCGAAACTGATCGTCTGGGGCGGGTTCTGGGAGCACCGCGATCACCCGCTCACGCTTGACGAGCTCAATTCCCACGCCTCGGTCTCCTGCTATTTTCTGAGCGAGGCGCTCGCGGCGCAGTTCGAGGTTATCCAGATCTCGAGCTTTTTCGACGCCGAGCGCATCCTCGATCACCCCGAAGCCGTCGCCGCGCTCTCTACCTTTCAGGCGGGCTTCACGCGCCTCGGCAGGGAGCGCCCCGATGCGCTCAACAGGATCAGGCGCGCATTTGCCGGGCGTCTCTGCTCGATCGTCGATCTCGTAAGCTTTCAGACTTACGCCGAAGACATGCTGTTCACGGTGATCCCGCCGCGCTCGACGCTGAAGGAGCGCCTGAAGCGATTGCGCGCGGGCGCCGCCGTGCGGCACATGGGCTGGTGCGCTGACCCCGTCCATTGCCGCCCGCGCGAGAAGGATGGCGTATTCACGCTCTTTCTCGACCACGGCCACTACGCCGAGAATGACTACACCGGGGTTTTCATTGACGCGATCAATGCGCTGATTTCAACCAGGAGATATCAGAAAATACGCGCGTTCGTTCAGGGCAATAACGGCATCGAGGAATGGCCGCTTGGCAAGCCCTGGCACGGCGAGCGCTACCAAAGGGCGAGCAAGGTGCCGTGGACCGAGCTCCAGGAGCATTACGGCCGCAGCGACCTGTTCTGCGTGACCCACCGGGAAAGCGCCGGCCTCGGCGTCATCGAGGCGGCCATGGCCGGAGCGGCGATCCTTATCCCCCAGAACCCCTCGCCCTTCATCTCGCCCGACCTCATCGCGACGGGCCTTCCGCATGTGCTCACCGGTTGCACTTCCTCCGCCATAGCGGAGGCCATCGCGGCGGTGATCGACCGAGGCATCGACCGCGCCGCAAATCACGCGCGCTTGACCGGGAGCCATGGCTGGCGGGTGGCGGGCGGCAACATCGCCCGTGCGTTGCAATAGCGGGATCGCTGGACTAGCGTTCGCCGCCCCGCCGCCAATGCCCTCCCCTTCATCGGCGAGCGTATCTTCCGGGAGGGAACAGGGAGCTCGAGCCAGTGCCACGCATCATCATCCATCCGGGCGTTCCCAAGACGGCGACGACGTTTCTGCAGAATGAGGTGTTCGACAAACATCCCGATATTCTCAACATCGGACGCCCCAATCACGGGACTTCCGAACACGGCGTTCTCTTCCACGCGCTGATGCATGAGGAGAACGCGGAAGCGGCAATAGAAGTCATCCGGACATTCTTCGACAAAGCCGGCTCAAGCCCGCGCGGCCGCGCCTGCAAGGCGATCGTCTATTCCAATGAAAGCCTGATGGATGCGCCCCTGAATTCCCTCGTTGCCGCGCGCCTTCACGCCGCCCTTCCCGAAGCCACGATCCTGCTGACGCTGCGCAGTCAGTTCACCCTGGTGGCCTCGATGTATTCGAGTGACCGGGCGATCCTCAAGAACGTACCAGCCCCACACGCAGGCAGACCGGTCTCCTTCGATGCCTGGTTCGCGCACGCGTTCGGCTCGCCCGATATGCCCGATGCGAAATCCGGCGATCATTTCAGAACCTACCGCGCCTATGCTGACATATTCGGCCCCGACCGCGTCCATGTCCTGCTCTATGAGCAGTTCGTCCGGTCGCGCGCCGTCTTCATGGAAAAGCTCGCCGCCGTTCTCGGGGTCGACGCGCCGCCCGCCTCGGCCGGCGAGAGCGCGCCCCGGGTCAACCCTTCGCCCAGTCAGCGGCTCCGATCCTATCAGGCCTTCCGTTCCTGGTTCCTGCCGGGGCATAGCCTGACGGGTTTGTTGCCCGGTGCCGCCGCGATACGGCAAGCTTTTGATCACTTTCTCAAGAAGGGAGCAAAAGCAACTCTAGAGCTCAATGCGGCGCAAGAAGCCCGGCTGCGGGTGCTTTACGCCGAAGGCAATCGCCGGCTTGCAGAGGCTTGCGGCCTCGATCTGGCGGGCGAAGGCTACCCCCTCTAGCGTTTCACCGAGTGCAGGAATCAGTCCCAAACCGCCCTCTCCCACAAAGGCGCCACGGTTTCGATCTTCTGCGAACTGACCGCCTCGGCGGCCGCTCCTCCCAAGCGGGCGCGCAAGCGGGAATCGCCCGCGAGCTCGGCCATCGCCGCTGCCAGGGCCGCGGCGTCGCCGGCGGGGACCACCCGGGCAGCCTTGCCGCCTCGAGTCAGGCGTTCGTGGTCGGGAACGGCGTCGGAGACGATCGCCGGCGCGGCACACGACATCGCTTCGAGCAGCGCGTTGGGCGATCCCTCGTGGCGCGAGGCGAGCACGAAGACGCCGGCTCTGGCAAACCAGGGGAAGGGATCGGCGACCTCGCCCGCGAGCGTCACGCGGCCCGAGAGCTTCAGGCGCGCGATCAACGCCTCCAGGCGCGGGCGGGCGCTCCCTTCGCCGATGATCGTGAGCCGCCACTCGGGAAGCTTCCCGGCAACGCGCGCGAAGGCCTCGATCAGCACGTCATAGGCCTTTTGGGCGTTGAGCCGGCCGACGCTCAGAAATAGCTTTTCCCGCTTGCCCGCGCGCGCCTTGGTCTCCTCCCCCTCGCGGAGCGGATTGGGCAAATGGGCCAAGCGGCCGGCGGGCACGTAGCCTTTGAGCGTCTCGAGCGCGCGCTTGCTGTTGGCGGTGACGAGGTCGGCGCGGCCGTAGAGCAAACGCCGCAGCAAGTCCCACGCCCGGCCAAAGGATTGGCGCGCGGGGTCGTTGCGTTCGCAGATCACGACGCGGCGCCCGAGCCCCGCCGCCGCCAGGATAGCCACCACGTTGGTCGGCGCGATGAAGCTCAGGATCACCGCTCCGCCGAACGCCCGCATGGCTCGCCGGAGCCCCCTGATTCGCCGCGCGTTGTTGATAATACCTTCGACCCCGTTGCGCGCCATCCCCGGGTCCGGAAGCGCGAACCGCTCCACTCCGCAGTCTAACTTGAAGAAATCGGTCTCCGGGTCGCTCCAGGTGACGACGCCGACGCGCCTGCCCCGCTTTGCCCAATGATTGGCAAGGTTCGTCGCCACTTGCTGGGCGCCGCCGCTCCCCAGATCGGCGATCACCATCAGCACCGCGTGCGCCTCCCGGCCGGCGGCCTTGCGGAGCAACTTCACCTCCCGCTCGATCCGCTCGTCCCACGGTTTGAGGTTCTCGCGGGCGAAGGCTTCAAGCGATTTGCGCATAGCGCCGCGCGCGGCCGGCGCCTTGGCCAACCCGGCCAGCTCCTTCGCCAGATCCCCGGGCGTGGCATCCACCGCTATCGCCCGGTAGGCCTGGCGCGGCACCAGGCTTTCGAACTCGTCCATGCCGGCGCCCTGCCCGGCGATCTCCTGGAGGACGACAGGCACGCCATGGGCCATCGCCTCGAGCGTCGCGTTGGAAAGGTGCCCCTGGCGGTTGAGCGAGACATAGAGGCCGCTGCGCGCGAGCGCCCGCGCCACTGTGTCATGGGGGAGCGCCCCGGTGAAGGTGACGCGTTCGTCCGCGCCCGCCGCCGCCACCTTCGCCTTGAGATCATCCATCTGCGCGCCGTCGCCGACGATGAGGCCATGGAGGGAGTTGCCGTCTTCCTCGGCAAGCGTCAGCAGCGCGTCGACGAAGAAGTCCGCGCCCTTCAGCGCCTCGAGCCGGCCCAGGAAGGTCGCCACCACGCGGTCCCGCGGGACCGCTTCCAACGCCGCCGGTAGCGCCCCTTGCGATGGCTCCGCATCGACGCCGTTCAGCATCACCGTCCGCGGCACTTCCGCGTCGAGCGCGGCTTCCATGAAATCGACCGCGCGGCTCCCTTCGAGCGTCGAGATCACGTGGGCGAAGGGCGCCCGATAGGCCCAGCGGAAGAGGCGCCGGGCGGGCTCAGAGCCCGTCAGGATCTTACGCAGCTCCGGCGGCACGCCCATCAGCCGCAGCACCACCGGCGCGCAGCCGAACCGGGCGAGAACGGAGCCCGTCAGGACGTTCGACCGGTCGACATAGATGACGTCGGGGTGGAAGCGGCGCGCTTCGCGCCAGACCAACGCCAGATGGATGAGCTCGCGCAACCAAAAGCCCGCGCCCGAATAAGCGCGTGGCCCCTCGGCCAGAACCGTCACCGGCGAGCGGAGCCCATCAAGGTGTTTTTCTCTGCTGCGCAGCATCGGGATCGCCGCGTTGCCCCCTGGCGCGAGCCCGCGGGTCATGATGAGCCGCAGCGCTTCGGGGCCGCGGTCGAGGCGCTCGATCAGCCTGGCGATGGCGGGCGTGCCCGAGGGCGTCCATTTGCCATCCGCGATGCTCGCGGCGAATCCGTTAGCCAAACGCACCACCATCATGACGCGCATGGATTGGGCTTCCGCCGCTGCCTCTCGCGGCTCCGGCGCGGCGCCTGGCTCGACCATCGACCTGGCCGTCATTGGAAACCACGCCCCGCGCCAATGGCTTCGGCAAGGACGAAATCATACGCGTCGTCGATGTCGACCGAGCGCTCGGCCGGCATCACGTGATAGGCGGGCGGT
>CAYVYD010000117.1:0-7745 GCA_964454415.1 uncultured Hyphomicrobiaceae bacterium
AGACCAAGCCGACCCAGCACTCGGTCAAGGAGCTGCGCTCGATCGGCATCCAGCCCGATATCCTGCTCTGCCGCTGCGACCGCCCGGTGCCGGCCGACGAGCGGCGCAAGATCGCGCTCTTCTGCAACGTCCGCGAGCAGGCGGTGATCCAGGCGCTCGACGTCCCCACCATCTACGACGTGCCGATCGCCTATCACGATGAGGGGCTGGACGGCGAGGTGCTGCGCGCCTTCGGCATCACCGATGCCCGCCCGCCCGATCTCGAGAAATGGCGCGACATCTCAAGCCGGATCGCCAATCCGGACGGCGAGGTCAGCGTCGCCATCGTAGGCAAATACACCGGCCTCAAGGATGCCTACAAATCCCTCAACGAGGCGCTGGTCCATGGCGGCATCGCCAACAAGGTGAAGGTCAATCTGCGCTGGATCGAGTCGGAACGCTTCGACGAGGAGGACCCCACGCCCTATCTGGAGGGCGTCGACGGCATCCTGGTGCCTGGCGGATTCGGCGAACGGGGCGCGGAGGGCAAGATTTCGGCGGCGCGTTTCGCGCGCACCCGCCGCGTGCCCTATTTCGGCATCTGCTTCGGCATGCAGATGGCGGTGATCGAGGCGGCGCGCGATCTGGCCGGCATGGCGGCCGCGGGCTCGACCGAGTTCGGCCCCTGCGAGGAGCCGGTCGTCGGCCTGATGACCGAGTGGATGAAGGGTGAAGACATCGAGCAGCGCGCGGCGAACGGCAATCTGGGCGGGACCATGCGGCTCGGCGCCTACGAGGCGGTGCTCGCCAAGGACAGCCGGGCGGCGGCGATCTACGGCAAGACCAGGATTTTCGAGCGCCACCGCCACCGCTACGAGGTCAACACCCGCTACCGCAACAAGCTGGAGGCGGCGGGCCTGCGCTTTTCCGGCCTCTCGCCGGACGGGCTGCTGCCGGAGATCGTCGAGATCCCCGACCATCCGTGGTTCATCGGCGTCCAGTATCACCCCGAGCTCAAGTCCAGGCCCTTCGAGCCGCACCCGCTCTTCGCCTCCTTCATCGAGGCGACCGTCGAGCAGAGCCGCCTGGTCTAGGGCAGAGGCCCGCGGCCTTTTGATTGACGGATCGAACGCGGCCTGCCAAGTCATCGCACCATGAGCAGCAAAAGGCCTCCACTCAATTCCGCCGTCGAGATCGGCGCCGTTAGGCTGGCCAACGACGCGCCGATCGCGCTGTTTGCCGGTCCCTGCGCGCTCGAAAGCCGGGCCCATGGCCTCGAAATGTCGAGCGCGCTCAAGGAAATCGCCGAACGGCTGGGGATTGGCCTCGTCTACAAGAGCTCCTTCGACAAGGCCAACCGCACTAGCATTTCGAGCGCCCGCGGCATCGGGCTCGAGGAGGCGCTGCCGATCTTCGCCGAAATCCGCGAGACGACGGGCCTTCCGGTGGTGACCGACG
Organism: uncultured Hyphomicrobiaceae bacterium; assembly: GCA_964454415.1. Lineage (GTDB taxonomy): Bacteria > Pseudomonadota > Alphaproteobacteria > Rhizobiales > Methyloligellaceae > JAJFHN01. The sequence goes on from CAYVYD010000117.1 coordinate 1,438, forward strand.
TGCACGAGCCCGGCCAATGCGCCCGCGCCGCCGAGGCGGTCGACGTGCTGCAGATCCCAGCCTTTCTGTGCCGTCAGACCGATCTACTGGTCGCCGCCGCCAAAACCGGGCGCGTCGTCAAGATCAAGAAGGGCCAGTTCCTGGCGCCTTGGGACATGAGGAACGTGGTCGAGAAGGTTGCCGCCGCCGGCAATCCCAACGTGCTGGTGACCGAGCGGGGCGTGAGCTTCGGCTACAACACGCTCGTCTCCGACATGCGCGCGCTCCCCATTCTGGCCGAGATCGGCTCACCGGTTGTCTTCGACGCCACCCATTCGGTCCAGCAGCCGGGCGGGCAGGGGGCGACCAGCGGCGGCGAGCGCCGCTTCGTGCCGGTGCTGGCGCGCGCCGCGGTCGCGGTCGGCGTCGCCGGCCTCTTCATAGAGACCCACGAGAATCCCGAGCGGGCGCCGTCGGACGGCCCCAACATGGTGCCGCTCAAGGAGCTCGAAGGCCTGCTGCGGGAGCTGATGGAGATCGATCAGCTCGCCAAGAAGCAAGCCGCCGCTCGGAACAGCGCTTAAGCGTTGCCGGGCGCGACGAGCCACCCGGCTTCCCGGTCCCAGCGCCACGGATTATCGCCCGCGACGTGGGTGCCGCCGAGCCAGCGGTCGATGCGGCCGCTTGCGGCGAAATCGTATTGGCCGGCGAGAACTTTCGCGCCCAGCTCGCTCAGGCTCAGCTCGCAAGCGAAATAGGCATCGCGCGCTTCGTCGGACCAATCGGGCCGAAAGCGCATATCGCCGAGCCCCACGAGCAGCGCGCCTGGCTCAGCCGCGATCCCGTCGAGCCGGTCCCAGAAGCTCCAGTCGCCCATGAACGAGGCCGCCTCCTGGTCTTGCACCGCGGAAAACAGCTCCACCGGCCTGCGGATGCCGCTCGTAACCGCCTGGAGGATGGCGAGCTCGGTGCGCGATAGGCCGCTTTGGGCGTCGGGAAGCTCCTCGAGCAGCCGCAGGACGGCGGCCTTGAGATGGGGGAGAGCGTCGGTGTCCTCCTCCAGAAGGGCCTCCCAGTCCAGGAGTTCGGGCTCGCGGAAGGCTCGCCAGGCGATCCGGCCGGTCTCGAACTGTTCCGCGCTCACCGGGGTCTCCAGCACGCGCAGCCCGGCGACGTCCTCGGCGCTGCGGCGGCCGATGAAATCATCCGCCTGCACCAGCGCCAGCCGCTCGCCCAAATCGCGGTCGGCGAACCAATCGAGGATCTGGATGAGCTGGAGCTGGTCGTAGAGGTCGTGCTCGAACCACAGCGCCACCTGGTCGAAGACCTCGTGGTGCTCGATCCCCCGGTTACGCGCCTGGAACGCCTGGCGCAGCGCTTGCTCGTCGCCCCAGCCCTTCGACGCAAGGAAATCGGCGCGGAAATCGGAGAGCTCGGCGAGCGTCCCGGTCATCGGCACCGGCCCGTCGGTCAGCACGTCGCGCCAGGGGAGCACCTCGGCGCCGGGAATGGCGTGGCGCAGCAGCGCCGCCGCCACGTCGCCATTGGTGATGATGAGCAGCGCCGCGTCCGACACGAAATTCCCTCTTTAGCCGCGGCCGCGGTAGGGCGCGACGCCTTGATCGGGCAGCCAGACGCCTTGCGGCGGCGTGCCCCACTGCCAAAAAACGTCGATTGGCATGCCGCCGCGCGGAAACCAATAGCCGCCAATGCGCAGCCAATGGGGCTCGATCGCCTCCACCACGCGCTTGCCGATCGCGACGGTGCAGTCCTCGTGAAAGGCGCCGTGATTGCGGAACGAGGCGAGATAAAGCTTGAAGGACTTGGATTCGAGAATCCAGGCGTCCGGCGCGTAGTCGATTACCAGATGGGCGAAGTCGGGCTGTCCGGTGATCGGGCAGAGCGCGGTGAACTCGGGCGCGGTGAAGCGCGCCACGTAATGGGTGTCGCGGTGGGGATTTTCGGCCCGTTCGAGGCGCGCCGCCTCGGGCGAGGCCGGGATCGCGCCCCGCTTGCCGAGCTGGGTGAGCCGATCGTCTTTCTTCGCCATCGGGGACCTCGTGCTTCAGGATTTGGGGGCCGGACCCGCATAGACGCAACCCTCCTGGCAGGTGTCGCGCGCCACCGCCACCTCGGCCAGTCCCGGCAGGTCGGTCTCGAGCGCGCGCCACAGCCAGCGCGCGATGTTTTCCAGCGTCGGAGGGCCGAGCCCCTCGATGTCCTCGTTGAGAAAGCTGTGATCGAGCCGTTTCCTGGCCGAGCGCAGCGCCTTCTCGAAGGTCTCGAAGGGCACCACCAGGCCGGTCTCGGCGTCGGGCTCGCCATCGAGCGTGATGCGCACCCGGTAGGAGTGGCCGTGCAGCCGCCCATAGGTCTTTTCCGTGCCCGCCACCTCCGGGGGCAGGCTGTGGGCCGCCTCGAATGCGAATTCCTTGTAGATGCGCATGGCCGCTGTTTAGAGCCTTTCTGGGCGAGATTGAAGCTATTCCGTCGCGCGACCGGCACTCGCCCTCAGGGGAGGCCAATCAGCTTGTGGGTCTGCAGTGACAGCCGCCAGCGCGGGTGGCGCGCGCAATAGCCGACCGCCGCGGCGGTGTTTTCCCCGCGCGCCGGCCCGTCCATGGGCTGGAGGAAGAAATGGCCGAAATCCAGCCCTTCGAAGATCTCCGGTGCGGCACCCGGCTGGGGATAGACGAGCTTCAGCTCATCGCCCGAGTGCTGCGCCAGGTCGGCGCCGGCCTTCGGGCTGACGCAGATCCAGTCGATCGCGGCCGGCACCGGCAGCGTGCCGTTGGTCTCGATGGCGATCTCGAAGCCGCTTTGGTGAAGCGCCACGATCAGGGGGCGGTCGACCTGGAGCATCGGCTCGCCCCCCGTCAGCACCACGAAACGGTCCCGATCGCTTCCCGTCCAACGCGTCGCGCAGGCCGCGGCCAGGAGGTCGGCGGTCGCGAAGCGGCCGCCGCCCGGCCCGTCGGTGCCGACAAAATCGGTGTCGCAGAAGCCGCATTGCGCCGTCGCCCGGTCGGCCTCGCGTCCCGACCAGAGATTACAGCCCGCGAACCGGCAAAACACCGCCGGGCGCCCCGTCTGCGCGCCTTCGCCCTGCAGCGTGGCGTAGATTTCCTTGACCGAATACATGTTTCGTTTGCGCCAGCTTCAAGTTTCCGCCGCCGCAGGCGCTTCCGCCCGCCATTCCCGATAGCCCTTTGCGCGCAATTCGCAAGCCGGGCAGACGCCACAGCCATAGCCCCAATCGTGCCGCTCGCCCCGCTCGCCCTTATAGCAGCTATGGGTCTCCTCCAGGATGAGCTCGAACAGGGGGTCGCCGCCCAGCTCCTGAGCGAGCCGCCAGGTGCCTGCCTTGGAAAGCCGCATCAGCGGCGTCTCGATCCGGAAGTCGGCCTCCATGCCGAGCCGGAGCGCGTGGGTCAACGCCTGCAGGGTCTCGTCGCGGCAGTCGGGATAGCCCGAAAAGTCGGTCTCGCACATGCCGCCGACGAGGTCGTGAATGCCGCGCCGGTAGCCGAGCGCGGCGGCGTAGGTGAAGAACAGCAGATTGCGCCCCGGCACGAAGGTAGTGGGGAGCCCGTTCTCGCCGATCACGATCTCGACCTCGCGGGTGAGCGCGGTATCGCTCAAGCGCCCCAGGCTCTGGAGCGCCAGCAAGTGGTCCTCGCCGAGCCGCGCGCCCCATTCGGGACACCGCTCAGGCATCGCCTGGCGGATCTTGGCGCGGCAGGCGAGCTCGACGGCGTGGCGCTGGCCGTAATCGAAGCCGACCGTCTCCACATGGGCGTAGCGCGCGAGCGCCCAGGCGAGGCAGACGGTGGAATCCTGTCCCCCCGAAAACAGCACCAGGGCCTTGGGTTTGGCGGTTGTCGTCATCGCATCGGGCTTTAAACAATGCGGCCTTTCGCTTGCGCCGCCGCTCGGTTATGAACGCAAGCGCATTTTCGCACACGCCCGACTTGAGCGGCAACGGGGTCGGTTTTGAAAGACTTATCTATGAGCGCAATAGCTGACATCAAGGCGCGGGAGATTCTCGACAGCCGCGGCAATCCGACGATAGAGGTCGACGTGGTGCTCGAGGGCGGCGCCATGGGGCGCGCCGGCGTGCCGTCGGGCGCTTCGACCGGTGCGCACGAGGCCCACGAATTGCGCGACGGCGGCAGCCGTTATCAAGGCCGCGGCGTGCAAAAGGCCATCGCCGCGGTCACGGGCGAAATCCTGGCGGCGCTCAAGGGAAAGAACCCCGCCCAGCGCGAGCTGGACGAGGCGCTGATCGAGCTCGACGGCACCCCCAACAAGAGCCGACTCGGCGCCAACGCCATTCTCGGCGTCTCGCTCGCCTTCGCCAAGGCGCGGGCCAATGCGGCGGGCGAGCCGCTGTTCCGGTCGATCGGCGGCGAGGGCGCGGCGCTGCTGCCGGTGCCGATGATGAACATCCTCAATGGCGGGGCCCACGCCGACAATGCGATCGACATCCAGGAATTCATGATCATGCCGGTGGGAGCGGCGACCTGCGCGGAGGCCGTCCGCATGGGCGCGGAGGTGTTCCACACCCTCAAGAAGGCGCTGAGCGAGGCCGGCCACAACACCAATGTCGGCGACGAGGGCGGTTTTGCGCCGAACCTCGCCTCCAGCGAGCAAGCGCTCGGCTTTATCATGGCGGCGATCGAGGCGGCGGGCTACCGGCCGGGCGAAGACGTCTATCTGGCGCTCGATGCGGCGGCCAGCGAGTTCTTCGAGGAGGGCAGCTACCAGCTCGCGGGCGAGGGCAAGAGCCTCGATGCGGCCGCCATGGCCGATTACTACGCCGATCTGGTCGCGCGCTTTCCCATCATCTCCGTCGAGGACGGCATGGACGAGGACGATTGGGAGGGTTGGAAGCTGCTGACCGAACGGCTGGGCAAGAGCTGCCAGCTCGTCGGCGACGACATCTTCGTCACCAACACCGACCGCCTTGCTAGGGGAATCGAGGAGGGGATAGCCAACGCCATTCTGATCAAGGTGAACCAGATCGGTACCCTGAGCGAGACCCTGGACGCCATAAAGATAGCCCACGATGCCGGCTACCGCACAGTGATCTCGCACCGCTCGGGCGAGACCGAGGACGCCACCATCGCCGATCTCGCGGTCGCGACCCAGGCGGGGCAGATCAAGACCGGATCGCTCGCCCGCTCCGACCGGCTCGCCAAATACAATCAGCTCATGCGCATCGAGGAGTGGCTTGGGCCCAAGGCGCGCTATGCCGGGCGCGCGGTGCTGCCCGCGGCCTCGGGCTAACCACTGCTTAACGCGCCCACGCTAGTCTGCATTGCGTGGCGGCCCGCGGCGCATCGAGCGGCGGGCCGTGTGTGGGGTGTGTCATCATGCGCTGGCGTCCAATTCTGACCTCGCTCGTCTGCCTGGGGCTCGGCGCCTATTTCAGCTATCACCTCCTGACCGGCGATCATGGTCTCGAGGCCCACGCCAAATTGAAGGACCGGGTCGCTGCCCTCCAGGGCGAGCTCGCCGGCCTTGAGGCGGTGCGCCGGCGTATGGAGCGCGACGTCGATCTGATGCGGGCAAGCCGCCTCGACCCGGACATGCTGGACGAGCAGGCGCGCGCCGTTCTCAATTTCGCCCATCCCAACGACGTCGTCTTTCTGGACGGCGTGACTTCATCCACGGCGACCCTCTCACCATCCGACTGATTGCCCGAAGAGCCGCGCGCAGTAATTTAAAAATATAAATTATAACAATAGTTTATCATAAATTTCCGGCGATTGGCGCGCGCTGGCAAATCCCGCATAACTCGTGTAACTTGCAAGCCAAGAGAACGCTAGCGAGGCCCCATGACGTTTTCCGACGACACCTCCAGCAGGGCGCAATTCTCACCCCGCGACGCGCTCGCCTCACGGATTTCCGGCGCCCGCAGCGCCGAAGCGGAGGCGGGCGCGGAAGAGGGCATCGAAGGGGCCCTGGATCCGGCCGCCGAGCTCGAGGCCTACCGCAGCATGCTCCTGATCCGCCGCTTCGAGGAGAAGGCGGGCCAGCTTTACGGCATGGGCTATATCGGCGGCTTCTGCCATCTCTACATCGGCCAGGAAGCGGTCGTCGTCGGCATGCAGAGGACCATCCGCGACGGCGATCAGGTGATCACCGCCTATCGCGACCACGGCCACATGCTGGCCTGCGGCATGGACCCCAAGGGCGTCATGGCCGAGCTGACGGGCCGCCGCAGCGGCTATTCCAAGGGCAAGGGCGGCTCGATGCATATGTTCTCGACGGAGAAGGACTTCTACGGCGGACACGGCATCGTCGGCGCCTGCGTGCCGCTCGGC
>CAYVYD010000118.1:0-3554 GCA_964454415.1 uncultured Hyphomicrobiaceae bacterium
TACACGCGTAAGATCGTCGGCAGCGTCAGATGTGTATAAGAGACAGGCAGATACTGGTCGGTCCGGTCGCCGTCGATCTCGCCCAAGGGCATCGTCTCGATCAGCGTCAGGTCCATGCCGCGGCCGTGGCACCAGCGGATCAGATCGTCGAATTCGTCGTCGTTGACGCGCTTGAGCGCCACGGCGTTGATCTTCACCTTGAGGCCGGCGGCCTGGGCGGCGTCGATCCCGGCCATCACCTTGCCGAAGTCGCCCCAGCGGGTGATGTCGCGGAACTTCCGTTCATCGAGGGTGTCGAGCGAGACGTTGACGCGGGCCACGCCGCAGTCGACGAGCTCGGCGGCAAAGCGGGAGAGCTGGCTGGCGTTGGTAGTGAGCGTCAATTCCTCCAGCCGGCCGGTCTCGAGATGGCGGCCCAGCGCCCGGAACAGCCACATGATGTTCTTGCGCACCAGCGGCTCGCCGCCGGTGATGCGCAGCTTGGTCACGCCGCGGTCGATGAAGACGCGGCAGACGCGGTCGAGCTCCTCGAGGCTCAGCAGGTCCTTTTTCGGCAGAAACGTCATGTTTTCCGCCATGCAATAGACGCAGCGGAAGTCGCAGCGGTCGGTCACCGACAGCCGCACATAGTTGACGTGGCGGCCGAACGGGTCGACCAGCTCGGCTCCGCCCGGGCGGGCGCCGCGCGCTGGGTCCGTCAGCCTTGGTTCTGCCACCTGGTGCTCTCCATTTCGGGCCGTCGCCGTGGTTGGCCGTAATCGCGGTTTGGAAGCCGCGTGTGGCGAAGCCCGCGCGGCCGCGCGCCCCGCCGGACGCCGGCATCCTTAACCTTATCACCGGCGCCCGGCCGGTCAAAGGTGGCGGCCCACCGGGTAACGAAATGTTGTCGGCTTTGGTGTGATGTGGCGCCATGGGGCGACGACCATTCACGCGATTGCGCGCCGCGGCCCGGCGCCCGGCGCTGGCCGGCCTCGCCTTGGGCGCGGCTCTCCTCTGGCCGGCGGCCGACGGGCCATTGCGCGCCCAGGAGACGTGCCGGGCGCCGGCACCGGTGTGCGGCGCGGCGGCGGCGGTGTTCCGCATCGGCGCCTTCGAACGCTTCGCCAGCGCGGTGCGCGTTTCAGCCGACGAGCTCGTCACCACGAGGCGCGCCGTCGCCGACAGCGCGCGCGTCACGATCTATCTGAACGGCGGCAAGACGATCGAGGGACGGGTCGTGGCCAGCGGCTTTGCCGGCGACCTCGCCCTGATCCGCGCGCCCCTTCCCGCGGGCCCGGCGCTCGCGGTGGCGCCGGAGATGTCGGGCCCGCTGCGCGTCGTCGGCCTCGACCGGGCCACGCGCAGCATCGAGGTCTTTCAGCCGGGCGGCGCGATCCTGCCGGTCCATTCAGCGGCGGTGGGCGCCCGTCTCCACCACGGCGCGCCGGCGCCGCCGGGCAGCGGCGGCGCCGTGGTCGATGGCGAGGGCCGGCTGGTGGCGGTCCAGGTGATCTCGCGCGGGCGCCGCTCCGAGGCGGTCCCCGCGCGCCACATCGCGCGGCTCCGGGCCTTGAGCGGCCCCGGCCACGCGGCCGAGAGCAAGGCCCGCGGCGAGGCCTACCGCACCTGCATCGCGATCACCGGCAAGGCCATCCGGGTCGGCGACGTGGTTCCCTCCGGCATCGCCAAGAAGATGGTGGCGGCTTGTCTGGCGAGCGGCTCGCCCGATCTGATCGAAGGCGCCGGCCTGGTGCTCTCGCGCAGCCGGATGCAGGCGAAGGCGGCGGCGGCGTTCGCCCGGGCGCTCGAGATCGATGCCAACGCCATCGACGCCCATATCGGCCGGGTCATGGTGTTGGCGATCCAGCGGCGGCACCGCGAGGCACTCTCCGACGTCAAGTGGCTGCTGGACGCGGCCCCCGGGGATCCGGCGATCCAGAGGATCGCGTTGCAGACGGCTAAGGCCGCCGGCGACCGGGGGGTGATCGACCGGACGCTGGCGCTCATCGCGCTCCACAACCCGACCTCGCTCGAGGCCGCCAAGCGGTTCGTCGGCACCGCCGACGCGCCGCTGCCGAGACTCTAGGCGAGGGACGCCGAGCCCGGCTTGAAACGGCGCCGGCGGCGCTCTAACCTCTGGCCCATGCCGTCGTCTCCTCCCGGGATGGCGTCCTAATTCCCTCTTCGCCCGACCCACTCCGGTCCAGCTACGCGCAGCGAGCCCCATGAGCACCTCATCGGAACCCTGGCCTACCGAACTCCGGCTGAGCAAGGAGAAGACGACGCTCCAGGTCAGTTTTGACGACGGCGAGATCTACGACCTGTCGGCCGAGTATCTGCGCGTCAACAGCCCGAGCGCCGAGGTCCAGGGCCATTCGCCCAGCCAGCGCAAGACGATCGCCGGCAAGAAGGACCTGACGATCTCCGACCTCGAGCCGGTGGGCAATTACGCGGTCAAGATCCGCTTCGCCGACGGCCACGACACCGGCCTCTTCTCCTGGGCCTATCTGCACGAGCTGGGCGAGACCTACACCATGCGCTGGAGGGCCTATCTGAAGGAGCTCGAGGACAAGGGGCTCGAGCGCTGAGGCCCGTCCGCGCAGGCGCCGCCGGCGGGCCGCGCCGTCTCATGAAATGCTGAAGAAGGCCTCGCCGCTGCCGACCAGTTCGGGATCGGGCCGGCCGACGACCTCCTCGTCCTTGTCGGCGTAATCGATCAGCGAGAGGATGTGGCGCATCACGTTGATGCGGGTGCGGCGCTTGTCGTTGGCACGGACCACCGTCCAGGGCGCGTGGTCGCTGTGGGTGTGGCGGAACAGATCGTCCCGGGCGGCCGTGTAGGCGTCCCATTTGGAGATTGCCGCCAGGTCTATCTCCGAGAGCTTCCAGTATTTCAGCGGATCGTGACGGCGTTCGTGGATGCGCTTGATCTGGGTTTCCCGCCCGACGGTGAGCCACAGCTTGATCAGGCGGATGCCGTCGCGCACCAGTTGCGCCTCGAATTGCGGCGCCTCGCGCAGGAATTTAGCCACCTGCTTGTCGTTGCAGAAGCCCATCACCCGCTCGACGCCGGCCCGGTTGTACCAGGAGCGGTCGAACAGGGCCATGTCGCCGGCGGTCGGCAGGTGGGCGATGTAGCGCTGGAAATACCACTGGCCGAGCTCGGCCTCGGTCGGCTTGGCCAGCGCCACGATGCGGGCGTGGCGGGGGTTGAGGTGGCGCGTGACGCGCTTGATGGTGCTGCCCTTGCCGGCGGCGTCGCGGCCCTCGAACAGGACCACGATCCGCCCGCCGGTCTCGCGCACCCAGTTCTGCAGCTTCACCAGCTCGATTTGCAGCAGCTTGAGATCGTGCTCGTAGATCCCGCGTTTCAGGCGTTTTCGGTAGGGATAGCCGCCGCTGGTCAGCGCCGCCGCGGCGATCTCGTCGGGCAGAACGGGGTCGTCGAGATCGAAGGCGGCGAAGTCGGCTCCGCCCGGCCTGCTCCCGTTGCTCCCTCCCTTGTGCCGCGTCACGGCCATTCGTCCTCGCCCCGTTTCCCGCCCGTCCGTCCCGGGCATTGCTAATTCCGGATC
>CAYVYD010000118.1:3654-5162 GCA_964454415.1 uncultured Hyphomicrobiaceae bacterium
CCGGATCATGCTCTAGGGCAGGGGGTCGGTGGGCCGATAGGGAAATTGTCGCAAGCGCGTGCTAAAGAGGAACATGCTAAAGAGCCACCGGGCCGGGATTCGCCGGTGCCGGAGGGCGATGCGGCCGCGACGGGCCCTCGAGGGCCATGACCGGCGCGGCCCCGGACGGCAAGACGGAGTGAAACGGATTTGACCGACGACACGCAGGACCGCGGCGGGAGCCAGGCTTCGGCCGAGATCGGCAGCGGAACGGCCCGCTCCAAGGTGAGCGAGCTGGCCCGCGGCGTGGTCAAGCGCTTGGGCGTTCGGCGCTGGCTGCTCGGCGTCGCCCTGGTCGTTCTCTCGGTGCTGGTCAGCGGCGCGGGACTGGGCTGGACCTGGGCGGTGGCGAGCTTCCTCGTCTTCGCCGCCGCCGCGGCGATCCTGCCGCGCGCGGAGGACGAGATGCGCCCGGCAACGCTCGACACCGGCCAGGCGGCGGCGATGCAGCGCGATGCCGAGCGCCTGTCGCAGATCCTAGAGGCGATCCCCGATCCCGCGATCCTGCTTACCGCGGGCGGCACGGTCGTCTCCTACAATGCCCGGGCGGCGCGCCAATATCGGGGACTGCGCCGCGGCGGCAACGTCTCGGTGGTGGTCCGCAACCCCGATTTCCTCGACGCCATCCGCGACGTCGGCAAGGCCAAGGCGCCGATCACTGTGAGCTATCTGGAGCGAGTGCCGATCGAACGGCGGATCGACGCCACCCTGGCGGCCCTCTCGCCCGCCGGAGGCGCGCCCGACGCGGCCCGGCTGGTGCTGGCGTGCATGCGCGATCTCACCGAGCAGGAGCGCACCAACCGGATGCGCCAGGACTTCGTCGCCAATGCGAGCCACGAGCTGCGCACCCCGCTCGCCTCGCTGATCGGCTTCATCGAGACCCTGCAGGGGCCCGCCCGCAAGGACGCCGAAACCCAAAAACGCTTTCTCGACATCATGGCCAAGCAGGCCAGCCGCATGACGCGGCTGATCGACGATCTGCTGTCGCTCAGCCGGGTCGAGATGAAGGCGCATCTGGCGCCCGACAAGATCGTCGATGTGAGCGAGACCGTGCGCCACGTCGTCGATCTGATGGAGCCGCTGGCCCGCGAGGCCGAGCTCGAGCTGCGGCTCGAGGGCGATTTGGGCGGGGTGCCGGTGCGGGGTGAGCGCGACGAGCTGGTCCAGCTGTTCCAGAACCTGATCCAGAACGCCATCAAATACGGCGCCGAGGGCGAGGTGGTCACGGTCGCGTTGGAGCGGCTGGAGGGCGCGGACGCCGAGCGCGCGCGGATCGCGGTATCGGTGATCGACCGGGGCGTGGGGATCGCGCCCGAGCACCTGCCGCGTCTGACCGAGCGGTTCTACCGGGTGGACGTCGCCTCCAGCCGCGACAAGGGCGGCACCGGGCTGGGGCTCGCCATCGTCAAGCACATCGTCAACCGCCACCGCGGCGAGCTGCAGATCAAGTCGCAGCCGGGCGTGGGCTC
>CAYVYD010000118.1:5262-7652 GCA_964454415.1 uncultured Hyphomicrobiaceae bacterium
TCGTCAACCGCCACCGCGGCGAGCTGCAGATCAAGTCGCAGCCGGGCGTGGGCTCGACCTTCAGGGTTTCGCTTCCCCTCGCCGCCGGGGAGGGGCCGGCGCCGGAAGGGCGTTCTGCCGCGGATGCGAAAAGCGCCGTCTGACACCCGCGGAACTTTCCATTTTAATTAAGTTGAATCAGAAGCTTGGATTGTCATAATAACGCAATCCAACTGTCATAAAACAAACGTGCCGGGTCTCTAGTGTTGCTCGCACGGGTGGGTCAGACACCCCCCTGGTCCGTTGACCGCCCGAAGTAGCCGGTTTTTCAATCCAATCCAGGAGAGCATCCGTGAAAACCAAACTTATCGCTTTGGCAGCGGCGAGCGCAGTTGCCGGTGCGGTCGCGGCCACGCCCGCGGTGGCGCGCGATCAAATCAGGATCGTTGGTTCCTCGACCGTGTTTCCCTACAGCCAGGCGGCGGCGGAGGAATTCGCCAAGAAGTCCGGCAAGAAGGCGCCGGTGGTCGAGTCTACCGGCACCGGCGGCGGCATGAAGATTTTCTGCCAGGGCGTCGGCGAGGAGCACCCCGACATGACGGGCGCTTCCCGTGCCATGAAGGTCTCGGAATGGGAACTCTGCACCAAGAACGGCGTGACGGACATCACCGAGGTCATGCTGGGATATGATGGCCTGTCGATCGCCAATTCGCGCAAGGGCAAGCCCTTGAACCTTTCCGAGGCGCAAGTCTTCCTTGCCCTGGCGGCCGAGGTTCCGGTCGGTGGCAAGCTCGTCCCCAACCCGAACAAGAAGTGGAGCGACATCGACAAATCGTTGCCGGCGATCAACATCGTGGCCTACGGCCCGCCGCCCACCTCGGGCACGCGCGACGCCTTCGTCGAGCTCGCCATGCACGATGGCTGCCAGGCGCTCGATTACTTCAAGGCGAAGAAGGGTGAGTTGGACAAGGACGCCTACAAGAAATTGGTCGAGGAAAAGTGCACCCCGATGCGCCAGGACGGCCCCTTCATCGAGGCGGGCGAGAATGACAACCTGATCGTGCAGCGCCTGGTTGCCGATCCCAATGCGGTTGGCATCTTCGGCTACTCCTTCCTCTATGAGAACCAGGACAAGCTGCAGGCGGTGAAAGTGAACGGCAAGGAGCCGTCCTTCGAAACGATCGCCGACGGCAGCTACGACATCGCCCGGCCGATCTTCTTTTACGTCAAGAGCGCCCACCGCAAGGTGATCCCCGGCTTGGACGAGTTTTTGACCGAATATACAAGCGGCGAGGCGATGGGCTCCGGCGGTTATTTGTCGGAGCGCGGCCTGGTTCCGGTTTCCGATGCGTTGCTCAAGGAGATGCAGGAACGCGTCTCGAGCGGCAAGAAGATGGACGCGCCAACCTCGTAGGGGCGCGGGCCAGGCGACACGTTCACGACGGCCGCGCCCATCGAGATGACGGGCGCGGCCGTCGAGCGGATAGGGGCGGATTCTTGAAATCATCCGTTCGCGGAGCCGCAATTAATTTGCGCGCGTCTGCGGCGCAGAACGGCGGTAGGTGATGCTGACCACGTCCTACATGTTTGCTATTATCGTCGCGCTGACGCTGGCGGGTTATGTGGTCGGCAGGCGAAAGGCGGCCAATGTTGCGCGCGGCCGCCTCTACGAACTTCATTCGAGGCCGGGCTATCACGGCGCCTTAGTCGCCGCTTGGACTGGAATTCCCGCCCTTTTGCTGGTCCTGCTGTGGCTGCTGTTCCAGGGACCGGTCGTCGATGCGCTGTTGGTGCAGACGCTGCCCGACGCGGCGATCCACGATATCGGCCGGGGAGCGCGCGCTCTTCTGCTGAGCGAAATCAAGCAGGTCGCGGACGGCAACGTCTTCGGCGAGCCGTCCGCCGGCGTCCGGGAAGCTGCTGACCGCCTCGTCGGATGGCGGATCATCGCGCAATGGGCGATGTTCGCGGCCGCGACGGCTTTCGCGCTCGGCGGGTTGGCACTGTCGAGCGCGCGGATCGGGACCGCTTTCCGCGCGCGGCAAGGGGTGGAATGGGTTCTCAACGGGCTGATGATCGCCTGTTCCGTGATCGCCATTCTCACCACCCTCGGCATCATCATCTCGCTGTTGATCGAGACGCTGCGCTTCTTCGAACGGGTCCCGGTCCTCGAATTCTTCCTTGGCCTTCGCTGGGAGCCGCAGATCCCGATACGCGAGGGACAGGTGACTGCCGGCGGCGCCTTCGGCGCCATCCCGGTGTTCACCGGCACCCTGTTGATCGCCGCCATCGCCATGGCCGTCGCCGTGCCGGTGGGGCTGCTGTCGGCCGTCTATCTCGCCGAATACGCCCATGTGCGCTTCCGCGCCGTCGTCAAGCCGGTCCTGGAGATCCTCGCCGGCATCCCGACC
>CAYVYD010000119.1:0-7481 GCA_964454415.1 uncultured Hyphomicrobiaceae bacterium
GATGGAGCGGCTCGGCCGGCTGCAGATCGTCTGGCGCGGCGACGACGTCGAGTTGAACACGATGCGTCTCTTGGCCGACCTCTACGTCAAGAAGAAGCGCTACGCCGATGCCTTCTCGATCATGGAGAGCGCGGTACGCTCGTTCCCCGATGCCGATATCTCGCGGCAGATCCAGGACGACATGCGGCTGGTGTTCCAGGACCTCTTTCTGCACGGAAAGAGCGACGAGCTGCGCCCGATCGACGCGCTTGCCCTGTTCTACGATCACCGTGAGCTCACGCCAGTGGGGCGGCTGGGCGATGAGATGATCCGCAAGCTCGCCGAGCGGCTGATCTCGGTCGACCTGCTGGACCAGGCGGCCGACATTCTGCGGCACCAGGTGGAGAAGCGCCTGAGTGGAGCGGCCCGCGCCCAGGTGGCGACGCGGCTGGCCATGGTCCACCTTCTCAACCGCAAACCGGGTCTCGCGATCAGGGCTCTTCGGCAGACCCGCCAGAGCGGCTTGCCCGGGACGCTGATGCGCCAGCGCAGCCTGCTTGAGGCGCGCGCGCTGGGCGAGCTGGGGCGCGCCGAGGCGGCGATCGAGATCCTCAGCACGCTCGAGGGCGACGACATCGAACGCATGAAGGGCGACGTGCTGTGGACGGCGCAGCAGTGGCAGAAGGCGGGCGAGCAGTTCGAGCGCTATCTGGGCGTGCGCTGGCAGAAGCCCGAGGCGCTCGGGCCGCGCGACCGCAAGGACGTATTGCGGGCCGCCATCTCCTATTCGCTCTCGGAGGATCAGTTCGCGCTCGATCGGCTGCGCAAGAAATTCTACGACAAGATGATGAAGACCGAGGACGCCGAATCCTTCCTGCTGGTGACCAAGCCCACCAAGATGAAAAGCGCCGACTTCCGCCGCATGGCGAAGGAGATCGCCGCCACCGACACGCTCGATGCGTTCATGAAGGAATTCCGCGAGAGCTTCGAGCAAGAGACCGGCGCCGCGCGGTTGATCGACAAGCCCACCGGTGCCGGCACGGGCTGATCCGGGGCAAAGGCCGCCGGCCGTCCACCCCCCCCCTCGCGCAACCCCACAAAAAAGCCCCCGCGCGAAGCGGGGGCGTGAAAAGTTTTGGGGGACTAACACAACCGCCCAAGCAGGGACGGTTCTGTTGGACCATTCGCAGGGATGGTGCCGGCAGAGCCGCAAGCGGCCCGAGACTGAAACCGCCGACACCCTTCAGCACCCCAATGATAGCACGATGAGGGCGGGCTGCAATCGCTAATGGGCGGGCGTCCCGGCGCGCCCGGCCGCGCGGCGGGAGGGGAGAGCCGCCTCAGTTGCCGTAGCTCTGGACCAGCGAGCCCGCGACCAGGTGCCAACCGTCGACGAGAACGAAGAAAATCAGTTTGAAGGGAAGCGAGATGATGACCGGCGGCAGCATCATCATGCCCATGGACATCAGCACCGAGGCGACCACCAGGTCGATGACGATGAACGGCACGAACAGCAAGAAGCCGATCTCGAAGGCGCGTTTGAGCTCGGAAATCATGAAGGCGGGCACCAGCACCCGCAGGCTCACGTCCTCGGCCTTCTTGGCCTGCTTGTCGCCGGAAAAGTCGAGGAAAAGGCTCAAATCCTTCTCGCGCACATGCGCCAGCATGAATCCCTGAAACGGCTTGGAGGTCTGCTCGAAGGCCTGGTTCAGCTCGATCTGGTCGTTGATCAGCGGTTCGATGCCGTTGTCGTAGGCGGTCTGGAACACCGGACCCATGACGAAGGCGGTGAGGAACAGGGCAAGCGAGATGACGACGGCGTTGGGGGGTGATTGCTGGATGCCGATCGCGGTGCGCAGCAGCGAAAGCACGACGACGATCCGGGTGAAGGAGGTCACCATCACCAGGATCGACGGCGCCAGGCTCAGAACAGTGATGAGCGCGATCAGCTGAATCGCGCGCTCGGTCACGCCCGAGCCCTCGCCGAAGCCGATGGTGACGTTTTGCGCCGCCGCCGGTAGGGCGCTGGCGGTCAACAGGCCGGCGCAGGCGAGCAGAACCGCCGCGAGCCGGAGCATTTTCCGCGAAGGTTCACTCATGATCGCCGCCTCCCGGTTGCGGTGGGGTCTCCTGCCCGCCATGCGCGGCACGGTCGATGCCGCTTTCGATCAGCACGTCGACCGGTCCGCCGGTCATGATCAGATGTTCGATGTGGTCCCGGCGCACCAATATCAGCTTGCGCCTGCCGTCGACGGCGGCGGCTTCGACGACGCCGAGGCGCCGTTCGCGCCCGCGCAGCAGCCCGCCGCCAGTCGGCGAGCCGCCCATCAGCGCGCCCTTGAGCAGATAGGCGCCGGCGCCGATCAGCGCGATGACGAAAAGAAAGGCGCCGAAATAGACGAGAAGATCACTGACGTTGGTCACCGCGCTTCATCCCCCGCGATTGAGTCCCCTTCGCCGCCCGCGGCAGCCTCGGGGCCCGGCCGGACGGCGATGCCGGCTGGGTAAAAATTGCCCCCTATATGGCTAACAAATGGTTAACGCGCCGGGTGCGGGAGGCCGAAATCGGCGACCGGAGCCCGGTCTTAACCGGACATTAACCCTAACCCCGGCAATGTTTGCCGGGTGAGGGAGGCCCTGCCGCCCGTCTCATGGAGAGATCCCATGGCATTCAGCGATCTGCCGCTCGTCGGTTTTCTGAAGACCAAGATGGCTTGGCATCAGGCGCGCCAGGTGGTGCTGGCGGAGAACGTCGCCAACGCCGACATGCCGCAATACCGGCCGTTCGACCTCAAGCCGATGAGCTTCGAGCCGGCGCCGGCGCGCATGGCGCTGCGTCCGGCCGCCGCCGCCCGCACCGACGCCAAGCACCTGGCCAGCCGGGCGATGGCGCCCGAGCAGCTCAGCTTCGAGACCTCGAGGGGGCAGGGCTGGGAGATAACGCCGGACGGCAACTCGGTCGTGCTCGAGGAGCAGATGATGAAGATCGCCGCAAACCAATTCGATTTTCAGCTCGCCTCCTCACTCTATTCGCGCTCGCTCGGTCTCATCAAGACCGCGCTCGGCCGCGGCTAGGGCGCGGACCCCATTTGAGGATTTGCGACCATGGATCTCATGAAAACGCTGAAGATCGCCGCATCGGGCCTGCGGGTGCAGAGCGGGCGCATGCGCATCATCTCCGAGAACATCGCCAACTCGAACTCGACCGCCAAGTCGCCGGACGGCGAGCCCTACCGGCGCAAGCTGCCGACCTTCGTCCAGGTGTTCGACCGCGAGGCGGGCGCGCGCGTGGTCCACAACGGCCCGGTGAAGCTGGACAGGAGCGACTTCGGCAGCCGGTTCGACCCGGGCCATCCCGCCGCCAATGCCGACGGCTACGTGAAGACGCCCAACGTCAACACCCTGATCGAGGGCATGGACATGCGCGAGGCCCAGCGCAGCTACGAAGCCAACCTCAACGTCATCAACGCCACGCGCCGCATGCTGGCGCGCACGCTCGACATCCTGCGCGCCTGAGCGCGCCAACGACCATCACGGGAGACTGAGACATGCCGGTCAATCCATCCGCCGTCGTCAACGCCTATGCCAACGCCGCCAAGCTCGCCGGCCAGGCGATGCCGGCCCGGGGGCGCGAGGCCGCGGGGCTCGGGGGAGGCGGCTTCGCCGATCTGGTGAAGTCGGCGATCGAGAACGCGAGCACCACCGGGAACGCGGCCGAGACCAAGGCGGCGGAGCTTGCCGCCGGCAAGACCGACGTGGTCGATCTGGTCACCGCGGTCGCCGAGACCGAGGTCGCCATCCAGTCCATGGTGACGGTGCGCGACCGCGTGATCTCGGCCTATCACGACATCATTAATAT
This sequence comes from uncultured Hyphomicrobiaceae bacterium, assembly GCA_964454415.1. GTDB lineage: Bacteria > Pseudomonadota > Alphaproteobacteria > Rhizobiales > Methyloligellaceae > JAJFHN01. The sequence goes on from CAYVYD010000119.1 coordinate 3,839, forward strand.
GCCTATCTAACAGCCTCTTACGGCAATCACTCGACTTCATCTGGAAGCGTCAATTGGGGGGAAGAGCGATGACGGGTCCCGAAGTTCTCGACGTGGCACGGGACGGCATTCTGACGCTGCTCATGGTCTCGGCGCCGATGATGATCGTCGGCCTCGTGGTGGGCGTCGCCATCGCGCTGCTCCAGGCGCTCACCCAGATCCAGGAGATCACCCTCGTCTTCGTGCCCAAGATCGTCGCCATCTTCATCACCATGCTGATCGCGCTGCCCTTCATGGGGGCGGCGCTGAACGGCTATATGACGCGGGTCGTCATGCACATCGTCGGCGGCTGAGGGCGCGGCCGCCGGTGACGATCGAGCTCGATTTCCTGCCCCAGACCGCCTTTGCCTTTCTGATGGTGTTCGCGCGCATCGGCGCCATATCGATGGCGCTGCCCGGCATCGGCGACCGCACGGTGCCGCCGCGCGTCCGGCTGGTGTTCGCGCTGTCGCTCTCGCTCATCATGCTGCCGCTGATGCTGGATTTGCTTCCCACCCTGCCGCGCGCGCTCAACGCCATGGCCGCCGCCCTGGTGGGCGAGCTCCTGATCGGCCTGGCGATCGGCTTCGCGGTGCGGCTCATCATCTCCGTCATCCAAATCGCCGGCATGGCGATCGCCTCGCAGACCGGGCTCGCCTTCGCCCAGAGCGTCGACCCGACGCTGGGCGCCCAGGGCACCATGGTCAGCTCGTTCCTGGCGGTGCTCGCGGTGGCGATGATCTTCGCGACCGATCTGCACCATCTGATGCTCAAGGCGATGTATGACAGCTACACCCTGTTCAAGCCGGGCACCGGCTTTCCCTCCGGCGATTTCGCTCATGCCGCGCTCGACACGGTGGAAACGGGCTTCCGCGTCGCGGTCCAACTCGCCGCGCCCTTCCTCGTCTTCGGGCTGATCTTCTATCTGGGGCTCGGCGTGCTGACCCGGCTGATCCCGCAGGTGCAGGTGTTCTTCGTCGCCATGCCCGCCAACATCGCCATCGGCTTCATCCTGCTGCTGTTGCTGATCGGCACCCTGATGATGTGGTTCCTGGAGTTCTTCGCCCAGGCGCTGCAGCCCTTCCTGCTGTGAGGCCGAGCGATGGCCGACCAGGCTGAGCAGCACGAGCGGACAGAGGAACCGACCCAAAGGAAGCTCGATGACGCGCGCAAGAAGGGCGACGTCGCCAAGAGCCAGGAGGTCAACTCCTGGTTTCTGATGGTGGGCGCCACGCTGGTCTGCACGCTGTTGGCGGGCGATGTTGCCTCCTCGCTCGCGCGCGTGCTGCAGACCTTCCTGGGCGAGGCCCATGATCTTCCCGCCGGCGGCGAGGACCTGCGAAGCCTGCTCGCGGGTCTGGGCGAGCGCGTGCTGGGGGCGCTGGCGCTTCCCTTCGCCGTGCTGGCGGTGGCGGGCATCGCCGGCAACGTGTTCCAGCAACGGCTGATCTTCTCGGCCGAACCGCTGAAGCCGAAGCTCTCGAAGATCTCGCCCGCCGCGGGCTTCAAGCGGCTCGCCTCGCCGACCAGCCTCGTCAACTTCGCCAAGGCGCTCGCCAAGCTGGTGATCGTCGGCTCGGTGATGGCGGCGATCGCCTGGCCGATGCGCGAGCGCCTCGACGGGCTGATCTCCACCGGCATCGTCGACATTCTGATCGTGACCCAGGCGACGGCGGGCAAGGTGATGGTCGGCGTGTTGGTGGTGCTCGCGGTGGTGGCGGCGCTCGACTACGCCTATCAGCGCCACAAGTGGTGGGAGAAGCAGCGGATGACGATCAAGGAGCTGCGCGACGAGTACAAGCAGCTCGAGGGCGACCCCCAAGTCCGCGCCAAGCTGCGCCAGGTGCGCATCGAGCGCGGCCGCAAGCGGATGATGGCCAACGTCAAGAAGGCGGCGGTGGTGATCGCCAACCCGACCCATTACTCGATCGCGCTGCAATACGAGACCGGCATGAGCGCGCCCGTCTGCGTCGCCAAGGGGCGCGACGCGGTGGCGCTCAAGATCCGCGAGCTCGCCAAGGAGCACGGCGTGCCGCTGGTCGAGAACCCGCCGCTCGCGCGCACGCTCTATACGTCGGTCGAGCTTGACGAGGAGATCCCACACGAGCACTACAAGGCTGTCGCGGAGGTGATCGGCTACGTGATGCAGCTACGGCGCGGCTCGTCGTGGCGCTCGCGGGCGGGGTCCACCGCCCGGCGGCGTTGAGGGCAGGGCCCATTAGCGCACGCCCGGCCCTATCGAATCGGCTATTTTGTGGCCCATGAGCGAGATCGAATCCCAGCTCGAATACAACGAGGCGGTCGAGGACAAGACCGCGTCCGACGGCAGCATCGGTCTTTTGGTGCTGCTGGCGCTGGGGCTCGGCTTCGCGGCGGTGGCGCTCGCGATGCTGACGCGCGAGGCGGCCGAGCCATTCGTGCTGGCGATTCTGGGCGGGCTGGCGGTGGTCGGCGTCTTCTCGCTGTTCGCCGGCGCCGTCGGCATCCTGCAATTCGGCGAGCGCCACGCGCGCAACGACGTCGCCAAGGCGCTGGTCGACAATTTCCCCGACGGCCTCCTGATCACCGATTCGGCCGGCTGCGTGGTCTACGCCAACAGGGCCTATCTGGAGCTGGTCGGAGCCGAGGCCGCCCGCGCCGTCCCCACGCTGGAGCGCGCCTTCGCCGAGGAGACGCGGCTCTCCGAGCCGGTCTTCCGCCTGATGCGCGCCGCGCGCCAGGGGCGAAGCTGGCACGAGGAGGTGGCCGTCGGGCCCGAGGGCGGGGAGGGGGACGCCCGCCGGTTGGCGCTTTCCGTGCGCCAGGTGGCGCCGCGGCCCAAATCGGGCAAGCGGGCGCCGCTCCAGGTCTGGCGGGTCCGCGACGTCACGGCCGAGCGGGCGCAGGAGGAGGATGCCTTTGCCAAGCTGCAGGCGATGGTCGGCTTTCTCGACCGGGCGCCGGCGGGCTTCATGTCGGTCGGCGGCGACGGCAAGGTCGCCTATCTCAACGCCACGCTCGCCAAGTGGCTCGGCCTCGAGCTCGCCGAGGCGGCGGTGGGCGAGTTCGGCCTCGAGGATCTGATGAGCGCGGACGCGGCCGCTTTGGCGCGGCGCGGCGTCGACGACCAGGCGCTCGAGATCGACCTCAAGCGGGCCGATGGAACCAGATTGCCCGTCCGCCTGGTGCCGCGCCGGCCGCCGGCCGGCGAGGGCGAGGCGGGGCTCACCCACATGCTGGTGTTGGAGCGCGCGGGCGTGGCCGCGGGCGAGAACGGAGGCGCCGGGGGGGATCTGCGGTTCGCCCGCTTCTTCCGGTCGGCGCCGATCGCGATTGCCACCGTCGACGGCGCCGGGCGCATCGGCTCCTCCAACGCCGTGTTCGCGCGGATGTTCGACTATGCGGGCGGCGGCGCGCACGAGACGGCGCTTCAGGACTTGATCGGCGAGGAGGACGCGGGCGCGCTGCGCGAGGCGATCGCGGCGGCCAAGGCGGGCCAGGCGGCGATCTCGCCCGTCGACGTCACCTTCGGCAAGGGGGGCGGGCGCAACGGGCGCTTTTACGTCTCCGGCGTCGAGCAGGCCAGCGAGGGGGACGAGGCGGCCATCGTCTACGCCATCGACACCACCGAGCAGCGCGCGCTCGA
>CAYVYD010000120.1:0-7453 GCA_964454415.1 uncultured Hyphomicrobiaceae bacterium
AGGAGTGTAGCTCAACTGGCTAGAGCACCGGTCTCCAAAACCGGGGGTTGGGGGTTCGAGTCCCTCCACTCCTGCCAGTCGGCGAAACCGGGGTCTTTCAAGGTGATCGGATATGGCCAAGACCAACCCAATGGAATTCATAGAGCAGGTGCGAAACGAGACCTCGAAGGTGACCTGGCCGACGCGCAAGGAGACCACGGTGACCACCTTCATGGTGTTCGTGATGGTGTTTCTCGCCGCCCTGTTCTTTCTGGCCGCCGACCAGGTGCTGAGCTGGATCGTCAGCCTGGTGCTGGGTCTTGGCGGCTGAGCGCGAACGCATGCAACGGCCGCGGACCGCGGCAGGGAACGATTGTTAGGACGACCGCTTGATGACGAAACGCTGGTACATCGTCCACGCCTATTCGAATTTCGAGAAGAAGGTGGCAGAGTCGATCAAGGAGCAGGCGCAGGGGGCGGGCCTCGAGGACAAGTTCGAGGAGGTCCTGGTGCCGCTCGAGGAAGTCGTCGAGATGCGGCGCGGCCGCAAGATCAGCTCGGAGCGCAAGTTCTTTCCGGGCTACGTGCTCGTCAAGATGGAGATGAACGATCAGACCTACCATTTGATCAAGAACACGCCGAAGGTGACCGGATTCCTGGGAACCGATTCCAAGCCCATCCCGATCTCGGACGAGGAGGCCCAGCGCATCCTCCAGCAGGTCCAGGAAGGCGTGGAGCGGCCCAAGCCCTCGGTCACGTTCGAGGTGGGCGAGCAGGTCCGCGTCGCCGACGGTCCCTTCGCCTCCTTCAACGGCATGGTCGAGGAGGTGGACGAGGAGCGCGCGCGCCTGAAGGTGGCGGTGTCGATCTTCGGCCGCGCGACGCCGGTGGAGTTGGAATACGCGCAGGTGGAGAAGCTTTAATCGGTTGGGTTCGCGGCGCCGGCCGCCCCGGCGGCCAAGGGCCAAGTGCAGGAAAGAATTGGGTTTATGAAGAAGATCGAGGGCTATCTGAAGCTTCAGGTGCCGGCCGGGCAAGCCAACCCGTCGCCGCCGATCGGCCCTGCCTTGGGCCAGCGCGGCATCAACATCATGGAATTCTGCAAGGCCTTCAACGCCGCGACCCAGGGTCTGGATCAGGGCTCGCCGATTCCGACCGTGATCACGATCTTTCAGGACAAGTCCTTCACCTTCGCGACCAAGACGCCGCCCGCCTCCTATTTCCTCAAGAAGGCGGCCAAGCTCAACAAGGGATCGGGCGTGCCGGGCCGCGAGGTCGCCGGCCGCGTCACCCAGTCACAGCTCAAGCAGATCGCCGAGGCCAAGATGCAGGATTTGAACGCCAACTCGGTCGAGCAGGCCATGAAGATCATCGCGGGCTCCGCCCGCTCGATGGGCCTGGAGGTTCAGGAGTAGCGCGATGAGCAAGCCCGGAAAAAGGATGAGAAGCGCGTGCGAGGCGATCGACCGCGCCAAGCTCTACGGCGTCGAGGAGGCGGTCAAGGCCGTCAAGGCGGCGGCCAAGGCCAAGTTCGACGAGACGGTGGAGCTCGCCTTCAATCTCGCCGTCGACCCGCGCCATTCCGACCAGATGGTACGCGGCGTCTGCCAGCTTCCCAACGGCTCGGGCCGCCAGGTCCGCGTCGCGGTGTTCGCCAAGGGCGACAAGGCCAAGGAGGCCAAGGACGCCGGCGCCGATCTGGTGGGCGCGGAGGACTTGGCCGAACAGATCCAGAAGGGCGGCATCGACTTCGACCGCTGCATCGCCACCCCCGACATGATGCCGCTGGTCGGCAAGCTCGGAAAGGTGCTGGGCCCGCGCGGGCTGATGCCGAACCCCAAGGTGGGGACGGTGACCCCGGACGTGGGCAAGGCGGTGAAGGCCGCCAAGGGCGGCGCGGTGGAGTTCCGCGCCGAGAAGGCGGGCATCGTCCATGCCGGCGTCGGCAAGGCGAGCTTTAGCGAGCAGGCGCTGGTGGAGAACGTCAGGGCGCTGGCCGAGGCGGTGATGAAGGCCAAGCCCTCCGGCGCCAAGGGAACCTACGTCAAGCGCATCGCCTTGAGCTCGACCATGGGGCCGGGCGTCAACATCGAGCCCGCGAGCCTGGTCGGGGCCGCGGGCACGGGCGCGCAAGCCGAGGGCGCGTGAGAACGGCCCGCGAAGCGGGCGGCGAAGGGGTGAAGAGAATTCCGGGCGCGAGCCCGGAGCAGGAGCCGGCGGCAAGCCGCGGGCTCCGACCTGTCCGAGACTGCAGGTGCCGGGCGACCGGCTTAAGGGCCCTCGAAGAGCGAGGGAGCCTGCATGAGACGGGAGAAGAACTTGAAGGTCCGTTCGTCCGGGCGCGGCCCGGGCGGGACGGAGGTTGAGAGTTTGAACCTCGTGAAGCTCCTGGGCCGCGCCGCGGTCCCGGAGGGACAGGCTAGCAGGCGCCGCCCGCCGGCTGGGATCAGTCAGGCGGACGGTTCATGAGGACCGCGGCGGAGGCCGTTCGCCCCGCCGCAAAGTGGAGAGAGAGCGTGGATAGAGCCCAAAAGGAAGAGCTTGTCGGGACGCTCCATGAAGTGTTCTCCAACGCCGGCGTCGTCGTCGTTGCGCATTATTCCGGCCTCAACGTGGCCGACATGACGCAATTGCGGCGGCGGATGCGCGAGGCCGGCGGCACCCTTCGTGTCGCCAAGAACCGCCTCGCCAAGCGGGCGCTGGAGGGCACGCAAATCGGCGGGATCGCGGAGTTGATGTCGGGGCCCACCTGCATCGCCTTCTCCGACGATCCCGTGGCGGCGCCCAAGGTCGCGGCCAACTTCGCCAAGGAGCACGAGCAGCTCGTGATCCTGGGCGGGGCGATGGGCGAGGTCATGCTGGACGCCGCCGCCGTCAAGTCGCTGGCGAGCCTCCCCTCGCTCGACGAGTTGCGCGCCAAGCTGGCCGGCCTGTTGCAGGCCCCGGCCGGCAAGGTGGCGCAAGTGGTCGCGGCGCCGGGAGCCCAACTGGCCCGCGTCTTCGGCGCCAAGGGGCGGCAGAGCGAAGCCGCCTGACAAGCCCGATCTCCAAATTGTCGAGGTTCAAACCGAGGATCAAGCGTTATGGCAGATATCGAGAAAATCGCAGATGAGTTGTCCGGCCTCACCGTGCTGGAGGCGGCCGAGCTCGCCAAGCTTCTGGAAGAGAAGTGGGGCGTCTCCGCGGCCGCGCCCGTGGCGATGGCCGCCGCCGCACCCGGCGGCGACGGCGCGGCGGCCGAGGAGAAGACCGACTTCGACGTCGTGCTTGCCGCCATCGGCGACAAGAAGATCAACGTCATCAAGGAGGTCCGCGCCGTCACCGGTCTCGGCCTGAAGGAGGCCAAGGATCTGGTCGAAGGCGCGCCCAAGCCCGTCAAGGAGGGCGTGCCCAAGGCGGAAGCCGACGAGATCAAGGCCAAGCTCGAAGCGGCCGGCGCGACGGTCGAATTGAAGTAGCCAAGGCGTGAAGGGGCGGGGGCGTGCCCCCCGCCCACGCAACAGATTGCGGGCGGCTTTGATGCGGGCCCGCCGCCTCCAGGCGGCGGGCCGGCCGCCCCGAGCAAACCATCCGGATCGGGCCGCCCGATCAGAACGAGGAGCCACATGGCCGAGCCAGCATTCTCAAGTCGAAAGCGTTACCGGAAAAAATTCGGCCGCATCGCCGAAGTGGCCGAGATGCCGAACCTCATCGAGGTGCAGAAGCAGTCCTACGACCAGTTCCTGATGGTCCATGAGCCCGAGGGCGGACGCGGCGACACCGGCCTGCAGGAGGTGTTCAAGTCGGTGTTCCCGATCACCGACTTTTCCGAGCGCGCGCAGCTCGAATTCGTGCGCTACGAGTTCGAGCCGCCCAAATACGACGTCGACGAGTGCCAGCAGCGCGGCATGACCTTCGCCGCGCCGCTCAAGGTGACGCTGCGCCTGATCGTCTTCGATATCAACGAGGAGACCGGCGCCCGCTCGGTCAAGGACATCAAGGAGCAGGACGTCTATATGGGCGACATGCCGTTCATGACGCCCAACGGCACCTTCGTGATCAACGGCACCGAACGCGTCATCGTCTCCCAGATGCACCGTTCGCCGGGCGTGTTCTTCGACCACGACCGCGGCAAGACCCATTCGAGCGGCAAGCTGCTGTTCGCAGCCCGCATCATCCCCTATCGCGGCTCCTGGCTCGATTTCGAGTTCGACGCCAAGGACCTCGTCTATGTGCGGATCGACCGGCGCCGCAAGCTCCCCGTCACCACCCTGCTCTACGCGCTGGGGCTCGACGACGAGGAGATCCTCGATTTGTTCTACGAGCGCATAGAGATGACCGTCGCCAAGGGCGGCTGGCGCATGCCGTTCCGGCCCGAGCGTCTGCGCGGCATGAAGCCGACCAGCGACCTGGTCGACGCCAAGACCGGCAAGGTGGTGGTCGAGGCGGGGCGCAAGATCACCGCGCGGCTCGCCAACAAGCTCGCCTCCGAGGGGCTCAAGGACCTGCTGGTCACCGACGAGGACCTGATCGGACGTTACCTCGCGGAGGATTTGGTCAATCTGGAAACCGGCGAGATCTACGGCGAGGCGGGCGAGGAGATCGGCGAGGAGTTGATCGCCAAGTTCCACGAGCTCGGCATCAAGGAGTTCCCGATCCTCGACATCGACCACGTCAACACCGGCGCCTTCATCCGCAATACGTTGAAAGTGGACAAGAACGCCAACTCCGAGGAGGCGCTGCTCGACGTCTACCGGGTGATGCGCCCCGGCGAGCCGCCGACGCCCGAGGCCGCCCAGGCGCTCTTCAACGGGCTGTTCTTCGACGCCGAGCGCTACGACCTCTCCGCCGTGGGCCGGGTCAAGATCAACATGCGCCTCGATCTCGAATGCCCCGACACCGTGCGCACGCTGCGCAAGGAGGACATCCTCGCCGTCATCAAGACCCTGGTGGAGCTGCGCGACGGCAAGGGCGAGATCGACGACATCGACCATCTCGGCAACCGCCGGGTGCGCTCGGTCGGCGAGCTGATGGAGAACCAGTACCGCATCGGCCTGTTGCGCATGGAGCGCGCCATCAAGGAGCGCATGAGCTCGGTCGACATCGACACGGTGATGCCGCAGGACCTGATCAACGCCAAGCCGGCCGCCGCCGCGGTGCGCGAGTTCTTCGGCTCCTCCCAGCTCTCGCAGTTCATGGACCAGACCAACCCGTTGTCCGAGATCACCCACAAGCGCCGCCTCTCGGCGCTGGGCCCGGGCGGGCTCACCCGCGAGCGCGCCGGCTTCGAGGTGCGCGACGTCCACCCGACCCATTACGGCCGCATCTGTCCGATCGAGACCCCGGAGGGGCCGAATATCGGCCTCATCAACTCGCTCGCGACCTATGCGCGGGTCAACCAATACGGCTTCATCGAGAGCCCCTACCGCCGGGTCGAGAACGGTAAGGTGACCAACGAGGTGATCTATCTCTCGGCCATGGAGGAGGCGCGCCACCACATCGCCCAGGCCAACGCCAGCATCGCCGCCGACGGCACCTTCGAGGACGACCTGATCACCTGCCGCCACGCCTCCGACGTGCAGCTGGTGCCGCCCGAGCGCGTCGACCTGATCGACGTCTCGCCCAAGCAGCTCGTCTCGGTCGCCGCCGCGCTGATCCCGTTCCTGGAGAACGACGACGCCAACCGCGCGCTGATGGGCTCGAACATGCAACGCCAGGCGGTGCCGCTGATCACCGCGGAGGCGCCCTTCGTGGGCACCGGCATGGAGGAGGTCGTGGCCCGCGATTCGGGCGCCGCGATCGAGGCCCGGCGCACCGGCGTCGTCGACCAGGTGGACGCCACCCGCATCGTCGTGCGCGCCACCGACGAGACCGATCCCTCGAAATCGGGCGTCGACATCTACAATCTGCGCAAGTTCCAGCGCTCCAACCAGAACACCTGCATCAACCAGCGCCCGCTGGTGCGGATCGGCGATCAGGTTCAAGCCGGCGAGATCATCGCCGACGGCCCCTCGACCGACTTGGGCGAGCTGGCGCTGGGGCGCAACGTGCTCGTCGCCTTCATGCCGTGGATGGGCTACAACTTCGAGGACTCCATCCTGGTCTCCGAGCGCGTCGTGCGCGACGACGTCTTCACCTCGATCCACATCGAGGAGTTCGAGGTCATGGCCCGCGACACCAAGCTGGGGCCGGAGGAGATCACCCGCGACATCCCCAACGTCTCCGAAGAAGCCCTCAAGAACCTCGACGAGGCGGGCATCGTCTATATCGGCGCCGAGGTCTTGCCCGGCGACATCCTGGTCGGCAAGATCACGCCCAAGGGCGAATCGCCGATGACGCCGGAGGAGAAGCTGCTGCGCGCCATTTTCGGCGAGAAGGCTTCCGACGTGCGCGACACCTCGCTCAAGCTCCCCCCCGGCGTCTCCGGCACCGTGGTGGAGGTGCGCGTCTTCAACCGCCACGGCATCGACAAGGACGAACGCGCCATGGCGATCGAACGCGAGGAGATCGAGCGGCTCGCCAAGGACCGGGACGACGAGCTCGCGATCCTCGACCGCAACGTTTACGGACGGCTGCGCGAGGCGCTGCTCAACAAGCAGGTGGCCAAGGCCGCCAAGGGCCTGAAGAAGGACGCCAAGGCGACCGAGGCCGCGCTCGACGATATCCCGCGCAGCCAGTGGTGGGAGATCGCGCTCAAGAACGAGAAGGCGATGGAGGGCGTCGAGGCGATCCGCAAGCAATACGAGGACGCCAAGGCGCGGCTGGAGCAGCGCTTCGTCGACAAGGTCGACAAGCTCCAGCGCGGCGACGAGCTGCCCCCCGGCGTGATGAAGATGGTCAAGGTCTTCGTCGCCGTCAAACGCAAGATCCAGCCCGGCGACAAGATGGCCGGCCGCCACGGCAACAAGGGCGTGATCTCGCAGATCGTGCCGATCGAGGACATGCCCTATCTCGAGGACGGCACCCAGGTCGACATCGTGCTCAACCCCTTGGGCGTGCCGAGCCGCATGAACGTGGGGCAGATCCTCGAGACCCATCTTGGATGGGCCTGCCGCGGACTCGGCACCCAGATCGCCGAGGCGCTGGAGGTCTATCAGCAATCCAAGAAGATCAAGCCGGTCAAGGATCTGCTGAAGAAGATCTATGGCGAAGACAAGCAGATGGCCTCGCTCCAGGAGGACCAGGTCGTCGAGCTCAGCTCGAAACTCAGGACCGGCGTCCCCATCGCCACGCCCGTCTTCGACGGCGCGCACGAGCCCGACATCGTCGAGCTGCTGGAGGCGGCGGGGCTCGACTCGACCGGCCAGGTGACGCTCTATGACGGGCGCAGCGGCGAGCCCTTCGACCGCAAGGTGACGGTGGGCTACATCTATATGCTGAAGCTGCACCATCTGGTGGACGACAAGATCCACGCCCGCTCGATCGGCCCCTACAGCCTGGTCACCCAGCAGCCGCTGGGCGGCAAGGCCCAGTTCGGCGGCCAGCGCTTCGGCGA
>CAYVYD010000121.1:0-7423 GCA_964454415.1 uncultured Hyphomicrobiaceae bacterium
CCGTGGCGAAGTAGTAGAGCGTGCGCGGCTGCGGATCGGCGTCGGTGAAGATGATTTTGACGCCCTCGGAGCTGCCCTTGGGCGCCCCGCCCTCGCGCGGCGTCACCGTGCCGTCGGGGTTCAGGCTCACCAGGGTGACGTCCTGCACCGTCTTGCCGGCGCGGGCGAGGAACACGTAGAGCACCGGCAGGGTGCCGGGCAGCCGTCCCGAGTGCAGTTCCACCTTCATCTGCTTGGTGATGAAGAAGGAATAGGTGAGCACCTCCTGCATCGAGGCCCGCAGATATTGCAATGCCGCCGCGCGCGAACCGCCGCTCATCCGGGTCATGTCGGGGATCGCGCCAACGGGCTCGAGCGCGGAGAGCACATAGGTCTTGGCGTGGGGATAGAAGGCGTCCGCGTAGAGAAAGTCGGGCCCTGAGAACATATAGAGCATGAAGGGCTGATACTCGGTCACATTCTTCTTCGACCAGGCGTTGATCCGCGAGAGCTGCCCCTTGTCGAGCCGCGCCCAGGCCTGATCCAGGTAGCGCGCGTGGCGCGTCCAACTGGCGTTCTTGGTGAGCGGCGACAGCGGTGAGCCCGCGGCCGGCTCCAGTCCGGCCAAATATCGCGCGGTGTCGCCGAGGGTGACGGCTGGAGCGGCGGGTGGGGCGGCAGTTGCGCCGGCTGTCTCCTCCGCCTTGGCGGGCGCGGCCAGCAGCATCAGCAACGCGATGAGGAGGGCCGCATGTCGTGTCAATCGAGAGATGTCGCTCACCCTTTTTTCCTTCGTTACGGCGCGTCGGACGCCCCCCGTCGCACTGAGATGGCATAAACCAGCAGCCCCGCCAATAGCGTAGCCAGCCCCGCCAGCGACTGCACCGGCCGCTCGCTCAACAGATAGACCATCATGAAGGCCGAGACGGCGAGAAACAGCAGCGGCGTCACCGGATAGCCCCAGGTCCGGTAGGGCCGCTTGAGCTCGGGATGGGTGCGGCGCAGCACCATGACGCCGAGCACGGCGAGAAACGAGGAGAGGATCAGGCTGAACTGGATGTAGTCGAGCACCTGCTCGAAGCTCTGGGTCAGCATCAAAAGCGTGGCGATCGTGAGCTGCAGCAGGATCGCGGCTGCCGGCACGCCGTGCTTGTTCACCCGCGCGAACAGGCCGAGCACCGGCAGATCCTCGCCCATCACCTTGGTGACCCGTGGGCCGATCCAGGTCATCGCGCTGATCGTCGAGATCAACCCGACGCAGATCAGCCCGCCGACGATGCGCCCGCCCGCCTCGCCGAAGATGTGCGTCCCCGCCACCAGCGCGACCTCTATCTGGCCCGCCATCTTCTCCATCGGCGTGGTGTGGAGGAACACCGCGTTGAGACCGACATAGAGCACCAGCACGATCAGCGTCGCCGCGAAGATCGCCCGCGGCACCGAGTGCTGCGGCTCGCGGATCTCGTCCATGATGTAGGTCGAGGCGTTCCAGCCCGAATAGGCGTACATCACGAACACCAGGCCGATGGCGAAGGGCGCGCCCGAGAGATATTTGAAATCCTCCGCCGACGGCGTGAAGGAGACCGGCTGGGCCTCGCCCACCGCCAGTCCCGCGCCGATGAACAGCACGATCAGCAGAACCTTGAGCACCGTCGAGGCGTTCTGGAACTTCTCGCCGTGGCGGATGCCCGTCAGATGCACCAAACCGACCAGCCAGGCGGCGGCGAGTCCCAGCAGCAGCGGCGGCGGGGCGCCAGGGAAGACGCCCTTGAAATAGGCGCCGAAGGCGATCGAGACCAGCGCGATCGGCGCCGCGAAGCCGACCGTCGCCGACAGCCATCCCGCCATGAAGCCGAGCGCCGGCGAGTAGATCCGCGAGAGAAAATTGTATTCGCCGCCCGAGCGCGGCATCGCCGCTGCGAGCTCGCTATAGGCGAGCGCGCCGCACAGCGCCACCACCCCGCCGACCACCCACAGCATCAACACCGCGAAGGCGGATTTGATGTCCTGGACCTGGAATCCGAGGCTGGTGAAGACGCCGATGCCGACCATGTCGGCGACCGCGATCGCCGCCGCCGTGAACGTCGTCACGCCTGCCGCCTTGCCGGGGCGCTGGCCTACCCGGCCCTCGCCGCTGTCGATCGTTACCTGTGTCAAGATTTGCCTGGACCGCTTCGTCCCTGGTCGGATCGCCGCCACGTTACTTGCCGCCGCGAGGTCAGGCAAGGCTCCTCTGGCCCGCCCCTGAGGCGGACCCGTTCGGGTAAGCCTATCTTCCGGTGACCGGATCGAGCGAGGCCGACTGCATCGTGTCGGCGCGCCGGACGCCGCCCGTCATCCGCACCAGCACGTCGTTGATCGGATATTCCGTCCAGGCCTTGGTCACGTAGTTCCTGTGCCGCTCGTCCGCCGACACGAAGGTCACGCTGCCGGGCGCGAGCGCGCCGGCGACTTCCGTGCGGTAGGGGATCTTCCTCGCCCGCAGGCGGTGCTTGAGCGCGGCGTTGCCGCGCGCCGTCGAGCCCGTATAGGCGGAGAGGAAAAACGCCGAGCGGTTGCGCGCGACCCACCTCTCGAACTTGTCGATCTCGCCATAGAGCCCGTCGAGCAGCACCGTGCCCTTGAGGCGCTTTTCCACCACTGGGCTTTCCAGCGCCCAGGCGGTGGGCGCGTAGCCGCCGCTGTAGCCGACGATCACGATCGGCATCTTGGCGAAGGCCGCCCGCGAGGTCGGGTCGCCGTCCAGCCGGGCGAGCTTGTCGGCCACCTCGTCGAGGAAGCGCTCGACGCCGCCCGGCTTCCAGAAATTGCCGGCGCTCGAGTCGCGCGCGTCGACCGCGAATTGCGGCGCCACCAGCACCGCGTTCATTCCCGATTCGGTGATCTGTTGCGGCACCCGCTGACGCGCCGCCACGTCGCGCTCCAGCGTCGCGCCGTGGCCGTGGAAGAACAGCACCATCACGGCCGGCTTGCGGGCGTCGAACCCTTCCGGGATGTGCAGCAGCACGCGCCGGTCGTTGTAGGTCTCGTCCGCCCAATAGACCCGTCCGCCATAGGTCTTGCGGCCCAGCCGGCCGTCGTCGCGGTAGTTCAGGAACGGCCGGTTGGTGCGCGGCACCCGGCCGGTATAGGGAAAGGGCGATGCGGCGAAGGCGACGAGCTGGGTGTGGGTGCGCTCCACCGGCCGGCTGCGCGGCTTGGGCGGCAGCGCGAAGGCGACCCGCGGGCCGGCCTGGTTGGTCCGGGTCTCGGGCTCGGATTGGGCGCGCGCGGTGGGCGCGGAATCGAGGATGGCGATCACCGTCTTCTTGTATTGGACGCTGCTGGCGACGCGCCGCACCGGATAGAAGGTCGAGGAGCGCTCGGCGTCGATGTCCAGATAGGCCATCGCGTCGGCAGTCGCGCGCCGTTCGGCGTTCTTCTGCGACACCAGGAAAAAGCCGACCGCGAACGCCGCCGCCATGGCGCACGTCAAGGCAATATTTCGCACCATTCCCTCGGTCCTCGGTGCCCCGTTTCTCCGTCTAGGGACCTGGTTTTCCGGCGGTCGGCCGCCTGTGACCGGCGTGCTTCGTCCGCTGATGCAAATGTAAAATCGAAAAATGTCGACAACATGGGCAAAATGAGAACGTTAATTGCCCGGAATACTTCGATTTTTCACCGCCTGCGGTCGAAATTTGGCAACGCCACGTCAAACTCGGCGCCGGGCAGGCCGTCGTGATCACGACGCGTCATCGAGCCCCGCACCGAGGGCGGATTACCCACCGATCCCCGATCGGCGGTCCCCATCCACGGCCAAGACTAGCGCCCTCAATCTTTACCGATCGTTAATCGCGGCTCGCGGGCGCGGCCCGCCGGCTGCCGCCCGTGCCTCCCCGCCCGTTCGCTCTTGCCCTTTCAATTGAATGCGGTTTCAATTGAACGAGAGTTCAAAACGATGCCGATGGCGCCCCTCACCCGGGATACCCTCGGCCAAAGGGGAGGAGCGATGCCGGTCAAGCAGAGCGCCTGCGCCGACGTCATGAAGGTCCTGAGCGACCAGACCCGCATGGCCGTCGTCGAGCAGCTTCTCGACCGGCCCCAGCACGTCTACGAGCTCAACCGTCGCCTGTGCCTCGATCCCACCCTTCTCTCCCACCACCTGCGCGTGCTGCGCGATGCCGGCCTCGTCGTCGCCACCCGTCAGGGCAAGGCCCTGCTCTATCGCCTGGCCCCGGGCGTGCGGCGCGACGCCGGCGCCAAGACGCTCGATTTCGGCTGCTGCAAGCTCGCCTTTCGTTGATCCGTTGTCCGCATTGGTGGAATGTCCATGACCTGTTCTCTGCCGCGTTGGCTGACGGCCGCGCTGCTGCTGCTGGCCTCCGCCGCCCCCGGCCGCGCCGAGGAGGCCCTCTCCGGCAAGCTCACCTTGACCGGATCGAGCACCGTGGCCCCGCTCGCCGCCGAGCTCGGCAAGCGCTTCGAGCGGCTCCATCCGGGGGTGCGCGTCGACGTTCAGTCGGGCGGCTCCTCGCGCGGCATCGCCGACGCGCGCTCGGGGCTGGCCGACATCGGCATGGCGTCGCGGGCGCTGAAGCCCGGGGAGGCCGATCTCATGCCCCACACCATCGCGCGCGACGGCATCTGCGTGATCCTCCACAAGGACAATCCCGTCGCGGCGCTGAGCGACGAGCAGATCGTCGCGATCTACACCGGCAAGATCGCCGACTGGAAGGAGGTCGGCGGCGGGCCCGGCCCCATAACCGTGGTCAACAAGGCCGAAGGGCGCTCCACCCTCGAGCTATTCCTGGCCTATTTCAAGCTCGAGAACGCCGACGTGAAGGCGCATGTGGTGATCGGCGACAACCAGCAGGGCATCAAGACCGTGGCCGGCAATCCGGGCGCGATCGGCTACGTCTCGATCGGCACCGCGGCCTACGAAGCGGACCATGGAACGCTCCTCAAGCTGCTCCCCGTCTCCGGCGTGACGGCAAGCATCGCCAACGTCGCCAACGCCACCTTTCCGCTGTCGCGCCCCTTGAACCTCGTCACCAAATCGCAGCCCCAGGGACTTGCCGCGGCCTTCATCTCCTTTACCCGCTCGAGCGACGTGGATGACATCGTTGAATCCCAGTTCTTCGTCCCCCTCGCGCACTGACGCGCGGCTCCTCGCCCTGCTCGCCGCCGCCGCGCTGCCGGCCGCGGCGGTGCTGGCGCTGATCGTCCTCTTCCTCCTGATCGAGTCGGGACCCGCGCTGCGCCAGGCGGGCCTGCTGGAGGTGCTTACCGGCACCGCCTGGCAGCCGGGCCGGGGCCGCTACGGCATGGCGCCGATGCTGGTGGCGAGCCTCGTGGCCTCCGCCGGCGCGGTGCTGCTCGCCGGCCTGCTCGGCGTTTCCTCGGCGCTGTTCTGCCGGTTCTACGCCGCCCCCCTCGTGGCCCGCCTCTACCGCGCCACCCTCGCCCTCATGGCCGGCATTCCCTCGGTGGTGCTGGGCTTCTGGGGATTGACGGTCATCGTCCCCCTCATCGCCCGCTTCGAGCCGCCGGGCGCCAGCCTGCTCGCCGGCATCCTGGTGCTGGCGCTGATGATCGTGCCCACCGTCGCGCTCGCCGCCGACGCCGCGCTCGCCGGCCTTCCCGCCGCCTATTGGCGCGGTGCCGCTGCCCTCGGCCTGTCGCGGGAGGCCACCATCACCGGCGTCGCGCTTCCCGCCGCCCGCGGCGGCATCTTCGCCGGCGTGACGCTCGCCGCGGCCCGCGCGCTGGGCGAGACCATGGCGGTGCTCATGGTCGCCGGCAACGTGGTGCAGATGCCCGCGAGCCTGTTCGATTCCGTGCGCACCCTCACCGCCAACATCGCGCTCGAAATGGCCTACGCCATGGGCGAGCACCGCTCGGCGCTGTTCGTCTCGGGGCTGGTGCTGACCGCGCTGGTGACGGCGCTGGCGGGCCTCGCCCACCGCGCCGGAGGAGGCGGGGCCCATGGCTGATCGCGGCCTCTCGACCGCTGCCGGCCGCTGCCGGCCGCTGCGCGACGGCGCCTTAGCGCTCGCCGTCTGGGGGCCGGTCCTGCTGGTGACGGGCGTCTTCGCCTGGCTTTTGGCCGACCTCTTGTGGCAGGGGGGCGCCCGTTTGAGCCTGCAATTCATCTTGAGCGCGCCGCGGGACGCCGGCCGCGCCGGCGGCATCGCGCCGATCCTGGTCTCCACCGGCCTGATCGTCGCCGTCGCCATGCTGGCCGCCGTGCCGCTCGGCTTCGCGACCGCGGCCCTGCTCGCCGAGTTCACCCGGCCCGGCGGCGCCGTAGGGCGCGCCATCGGCTTGAGCCTCGACGTGCTGGCGGGCGTCCCGTCGATCGTCTTCGGCCTGTTCGGCAACGCCTTCTTCTGCGTTTGGCTGGGGCTCGGCTTCTCGATCCTCTCGGGCGGCCTGACGCTCGCCTGCATGGCCCTGCCGATCCTGGTGCGCACGGCGGAGGCTGGCTTGCGCATGGTGCCCGACGACTGGCGCCACGGCGCCGCCGCGTTAGGGCTTTCGCGCCGCGCCGCGCTGCTCCACATCCTGCTGCCCGCCGCCACGCCGGCGCTCGCCGCCGGGCTGATGCTGGGGCTGGGCCGGGCGCTGGCCGAGACCGCGGCGCTGATCTTCACCAGCGGCTATGTCGACCGCATGCCCTCCTCATTGTTCGATTCGGGCCGTGCCTTGTCGGTCCACATCTACGACCTCACCATGAACGTGGCCGGCGGCAACCCCAACGCCTACGCCTCGGCGCTCGCGCTGATCGTGCTGCTGCTCGCCATCAACGGGTTTGCCCTGTGGCTCGCCGAGCTGCTGCTCGAGAGACGGATGCTGGTGCAATGACGAACCGCTCCTACGGCGCCGCGCCCCGAGGCCGCCAGTCCGAGGCCCTGATCGCGCTCGAGGACGTCACGATCGCCTATGGCGGCAAGCCCGCCGTCGCCGGCGTCGGCTTCGCGATCAATCAGGGCTGCGTCACGGCGCTGATCGGCCCTTCGGGCTGCGGCAAGACCAGCCTGCTCTCGAGCCTCAACCGGCTGACCGATCTGCTGCCCGGTTGCGCCGTCACCGGCGCCATCCGCATCGCCGGCCGCGACATCCGCGCCCCCGGCGTCGACGTCCACGCGCTGCGCCGCCGGGTCGGCATGATCTTCCAGCGGCCCAACCCGTTCCCGCTCTCGATCAAACGCAATCTCGACATGCCGCTCAAGGAGCACGGGGTGAGGAGCGCGCGGGAACGGATGGAGCGCATCGAGGCCGCGCTCGAGGCGGTCGGCCTTTGGCGCGAGGTATCGGGCCGGCTCGACGCCCCGGCGCTGGCGCTCTCGGGCGGCCAGCAGCAGCGCCTCTGCCTGGCGCGCGCGATTTGCCTCGAGCCCGAGATCATCCTGCTGGACGAGCCCTGCAGCGCGCTCGATCCCATCGCCAGCGGCGTCGTCGAGGATCT
>CAYVYD010000122.1:0-7411 GCA_964454415.1 uncultured Hyphomicrobiaceae bacterium
GCAAGGGCGAGCGGGTGGTCGAGCGCGACCAGCA
Organism: uncultured Hyphomicrobiaceae bacterium; assembly: GCA_964454415.1. Lineage (GTDB taxonomy): Bacteria > Pseudomonadota > Alphaproteobacteria > Rhizobiales > Methyloligellaceae > JAJFHN01. The sequence continues at coordinate 35 of CAYVYD010000122.1, forward strand.
GCCCTTCACCGCCGATCCCGAGAAGATCCCGCAGCTCAAGCCAGCGTTCCGCAAGGACGGCACGGTGACGCCGGCCAATTCCAGCTCGATCTCAGACGGCGCGGCGGCGCTGGTGCTGATGCGCGAGAAGACCGCAGAGACCAGGGGCATCACGCCCTTGGCGCGCATCGACGGCTGCTCGAGCTACGCCGCTGCGCCCGAATGGTTCACCACGGCGCCGATCTCCGCGGTGGAGCGGTTGCTGGAGCAGCTCGGGTGGAACACCGGCGGTGTCGATTTGTACGAGATCAACGAGGCTTTCGCGGTCGTCGCAATGGCGGCCATTCGCGATCTGGGCTTGTCGCACGACGTCGTCAACATCTACGGGGGAGCCTGTGCGCTCGGTCATCCGGTCGGCGCCTCGGGCGCGCGCATCATGGTGACGCTGCTCAACGCTCTGGCGCGCACCGATGCTCAGAAGGGCGTGGCGTCGCTTTGCATCGGCGGCGGAGAGGCGACCGCGGTGGGCGTGACCCGACTTCATTGAGTCGGTGGCCGCGCCAGATGAGGATGGCTTCCCGGCGTCATGCGTGGTTGTCGCCGCTGCCGGGCGAAGTTGCGTTGGAGACAGGGTGGTATGGCGGAAGTGATCGAGCGGTTGAGGATCGCGGCCCCGAGTCAACGGGTCTGGGATCTGATAGGTGCCGTCGACGCCGTGCATATTTGGCACCCCGCCGTCGAGGCGACCGAAGTCTTCAGCGAGAACGGCGTCACCTGCCGTCGTCTTCGCCTCGCCAATGGCGAGGCGGTCGTGGAGACCATCGATGCCCACTCCGACGACGCCAGAAGCTACAGCTACACCATGACCGATTTCGGCCCGCTTCCGCTCGCCCGGTACCACGCCACGATCACCGTGACGCCCGAGGGCGAGGAGGACTCCCTCATAAGCTGGAAGGCCACGTTCGAGACAAAGGGCGTGCCTAAATTCGTCGTCTCTGACGCAGTATCCAGACTTTTCAAGGCCGGCTTCGAGGGCATCTCCCGGCATTTCGGCGGATCGAAGTGATGGGGAAACCGCCGGTGCCGGATCGGTTTGAAATCGAGGACAGGTTTTAGGGGAGGGACTGCGCAAAATGTCGGTTTGGCTGGTGACGGGATGTGACAAGGGAATTGGGCGGGCGATCGCGCTCAACCTTCAGGAGCGCGGCGATCAGGTGATCGCGCTCTGCCTCGGAGAGGCCAATGATCTCCGCGAGAAAGGACTTCATGTCGAGCCCAACATCGACGTGACGGACGAAGCCTCGGTCAAGGCCATGGCCAAGAGGCTCAAGGATGCTGGCACCAAAATCGACGTGTTGTTCAACAATGCCGGCGTGCTCGGCGTCGATAGGCTCGGCGAGATCGACTACGACGATATGCGGCGGCAATTCGAGATCAACACGCTGGGACCGCTGCGTGTGACCGAAGCGCTGCTTGGTTGCCTGAGCGATGATGCCAAGGTCGGAATCGTCACCTCCCGCGTCGGCTCGCTCAAGGACAACAGCTCTGGCGGCATGTACGCCTACCGCGTCTCCAAATGCGCTGCCAACATGGTGGGCGTCAATTTGTTTCATGATCTAAAGAAACGGGGGCAGACGGTCGTTTTGTTGCACCCCGGCATGGTCCGGACGGATCTGACTGAAGGTTTTGGGGGCGACTTCATCGAACCCGAGGAAGCTGCCGCGGGGCTCATCAAGCAGGTCGACAATGCGCAGCTCGGCGAGGTTCCCGAGTTCCGCCATTCCAATGGCGAGCTTTTGCCCTGGTAACATGTGAGTGGGGCCGGGCCGGGTTCGCTCCGGTGGCTTAGAGTACACAGAAGTGGGAAGTAAGGAGGAAACGATGTTGAAGATTTTTACCTACAACTGTCCAGGCGGAGAATGGCAGGTTCCCTGCGTTAGCCCCTTCGTCTCCAAGGCGGTCTATTATCTCAAGATGGCCGGCATTCCCTTCGAGACCAAACGCCAGGATCTGATGAAGCTCCAGGAAGACGCACCCTATGCCAAGCTGCCCTACATCATCGACACCGACGGCACGAAGGTCGCGGATTCGACCGAGATCATCAAATATTTGAAGAAGGCCTATCCGGATACGCTCGACGGCGACGCCGATGCCCGCGAGTTGGCCACCATGCACGCCTGGAACCGGATGTTGGACGAGCATCTTTATTGGGCTGCCGTCATCGAGCCGCGCTGGGACGACGACGCCAATTTCGACATCTACCGTCCCTACCTGGTCGGCCTCGACGAGGTTCCCGACGAGGTCAACGCGGTGCTCGACCAATTCCGCGTCATGATCCGCGAAGAGCATATCGGCCACGGGCTCGGTCGCATGCCGGCCGACGCGGTCTATGAGCGCGCCCGGCAGGACATCGAAGCCCTTTCCGACAATTTGGGCGACCGGCCCTACTTCATGGGCGACAAGCCGCGCTCGATCGATGCCAATGTGACGTCGCTGCTGAAGCACATCATGTATGTGCCGTTCAGGTTCCCGACCAAGGACCAGGCGCTGAGCAAGAAGAACCTCGTCGATTACGTGCGGCGCGTGGACAGCCAATTCGGCTTGGAAGAGCTGGGCCAGAAGGCGGCTTAGCGAATATCGGTCAAAGCAAAAAGCAAGGCCCCTCCCCAGGGAGGGGCCTTTCGCATTTTTCGCCTTCTCCGCCGCCATGGGCGCGGATGCCGGACTGAACGGCTAGCTTTTCAATTCGCGCTGCACGCGGTCGTGCCTTCTGAGCGCCACCTTGATCAAGGTGGCCGCCGCAACCAGACCGAGGGCGAAAATGAAGGCATAGACCCACCATGCGGTCTTTCGGCCCACCGAAAACGGAAATCGAGCCACCATTCGTTCGTTGCCGTTGCCCGCGGTGATCAGGCCGACGAATCTTCCCGGCTTGTCGAAGGTGTAGCGATAAGAGAACGATCCTGTGGGATGGCTCTCCTCCGGCACCTCGAAAACGACCGGCGCCTCGTCGTCATTCGCCTGCCCGCGATCTTCCACGACGCGGACCGCGATCGGCATTGTGCGCAATTCGGGATCGATGAGATCGAGGACGACGAAGGTATGGCCGACGGCGGGGATATCCTCGCAGAATTCCGTGAAGCGCGAGGGATCGCGTCTATCGTAGGGTTGATAACCGGCGAAGTGGATTTGGTATCCGCCGATGAAGACCTTGCAGATGTCCTGCTCCATGGTGAGGCTGCCGTGGGCAAGCGTCGGCGAGGCTGAGAATACGAGACCGGCCAATAGCGGCGCGGCCCATTTCAAACACTTTACAATCAGTGATCTCGCGCCCATGCGAGCCCACTCCATTACGAAGCGTCTGCGGCTCCGCGGCGCATCTGACCCGCGAAGCCGCAAGACGTTGTTGTTATCGGCTGGTTGCCGCGACCTCCGTGCCCGCCTTGTCGCTGGCCACGGCAGGGCCAGTGAAGACGGGAAGGATCGGGCCCGATATTTCCGACAAGTGCCGTTTTCCATCGGCCTCGTAGAAAAAGAGCAGGCCACCAAACCGCGCGTCCACGTCCGTCATGAAGCTCGTCAGACGCTCGATTTCCCAAGCGACGTCGACGGCCTGAATGTCGAAGGTTCGCGTCTCGCCGGGCTGAAGTGGCGAGGGATTGGTGATCGACAACCCACCCTTGGGGATCCATTCCTGCGGGTAATTGGGATCGACATGGGACATCGCGACCGGCGAATCCATGTTGATGAAGCGAAGCGACGACGTCGTGAACTCGCCAAGCGTCACCGTCGCATTGCCCGTATTGGTCGCCTCGAAGGTGAGGCGCATCGCGCGCCCGGGCACATCGTAGGTCGCCCGGTCCAGTTTGATCTTGATGTCCTGGGGCGGCTGTTCGATTTCCGGCGCCGTGTTCACCGTGATCTGGAGCGGAACACGGACGGGATAATTGGTGACTCCCATGATGTAGCTGGTAATCACCAAACCGACCGACACGACCGCAAGCAGAGCACCGGCGACCACGTCGGCGCGTCTGATGAGCAAATCCTCGTGCCCCTCGTTCAACGCGATCCAACGCGGTATCAGAAGCGGCCGCAACAGCCAAAACAGCAACCAGGCCGCCGCGATTACAACCCAGATGATATGCCAGATCCCCACCGTCATGACACCGAAGGTCTGCAAATCCGGGATCTTGTTGCCGGTCATGGTTTCCAAGGGCAAGGTGAAATCGTCCGCCGAGCCTTTCGTTTCGATCCACTCTCCGGGTCCGACCAACGGCCCGGCGGTGTGGACCGCCATCTCCGGGTGAATGTGGTACCGGCCCGGAATGCGGCCGCGCAGCGTCACCTTGTAGTCATAGACCTTGCCAAGCTCCAGATCCTTGAAGGATTGCCGGGCCGGAACGCCGTTGAGGGAGCTGTTGATCCGGGCAAACACCGGGCCCGGCGATAGCAGCGAAACGAACACCAGGTCGGGTTGGGCGATCGATTCCGGCCAGTCCTTCATCACGTAGAACTTGCCGGTGAGAACCCAATCCTCGCCGACGTTGACCTCGGTCTTCGACCAGTTGACGTCGTACCACTGCATAGAGCGCATTCTGAAGAACGGCTCCTGGGTACGTTCGCCATGGGCCTGGACCGGCCTGGTGTCGACTGTGAGCGCCAGGACCCCCGCCAACAGCGCGAGGCCCAGCATCGTCAATTTGCGAAATCCAATCATGTCTATCACCCGACTTGCTCGACGTTTAGTTCTTCAGACCCATGGACGACTTCACCCAACCGTAGTTGGGGAAAAAGGTCGTCTGGCCGAACCACTCGCCGATCTTCCACCAGATCAGATACATGATCACGCAAAGCCAACCGGCGAAGGCGGCGGTGTAAAAGACGGTGGTGTCGCCGAAGGTGCGCAACGTGCTTCTTTCAACGATGCGGATATATTCGGGCGTCGCCGAGCGCGGGAACGAGTAGCCGATCACGTCGGAGACCGGAGCGACCGAACCCATGTGCTCGACCGGCTGGAAGAACCCTGCTATCGGCCCGAAATTGACGAAATAGAAGGTGGATCCGAACAGAAAGCCGCCGACGATCGCGGTAAACAGAAAGTGCCGGAACACGAGCAACATGCCGTCCAGGATCAGCGCGCCGGCAACGACCTGTCCGGGCATGATCATGCTCATCGGATAGTTGGCGAATTCGTGCCATTGCCCCCAGCGGATCAGCCAGCACGGAAGCAGCAGCAGCACCGCACCGACGGTGGCGCCGATCGGAACGCGGAAATTTTCCCAAAAGATCGCCTGCAGCGCCACGGGATACCAGATCGCCACGGTAGGCCAGACGAGCGGCCAATATTGGCGGTCACGCCAGTCGATGAAAAAGTCCCAGTCGCCCACCATGAGCGAATTGGAAAGGGGGATCACACCGGCGAAAAGCAAAATGACGGCCGTGACGACCATCAAGTCCCAATACAGCGAGTATCGCGCGGCTTCCTTGTTGAAGCCCGCGACATCGAGGATTTCTTGGTTGTTGAACATTTACAGCCCTCCCACAATCACCAAACGGTGTTTGTCGTTACGCGACCGGGGTGAATCTCACGCCACGGATGGCGCGACCGCGGTCCGATGAAAGTTCTGGCCCCGCGTCGAGGCGAGACCAGTCAATCGATTGACAAGAGCAGCGACGGCGGCCCGGAATTCCGGGCCGCCGTAACTCGCGTTGGGCTTAACCTGTCGCTCCGGCTTGCTTGAGCTTGAAGACGACGGGGAAGAGCTCGCGCAGTCTGATCGCGATCTGGATCGCGACGCCGCCGAGGGCAAGCGCCGTGACGCCCAGCACCACGAAGCCCCAATGCAGCGGATGCGAGAAGATCTCCTCCGTCAGCCAGAAGGCGTGACCCCATTCGTTGAAGCCGACATTGGGCAGGATCAGGAAGGGACCCACCACCGCCAGCACGAACATGAAGGAGATGCCGCGGGTGAAGACCGGGCACCTGGTCATGCCGTAGATGAAGGCGCCGACGCCGAAGAACAGGTAGATCGGAATGCCGGCGTAGAAGATGATGATATGGGTCGGCGAGAACGCCGTGTCGCGCATCACCGTCTGGTGCCAGGAGGCGTCAGCCTCGGTCCAGTAACCCAAGGGAAAGACGGCCGCCGTATAGGCGACGAGCCAGAGGGTGAGGTGGTAGAGACGCTTGAACTCCACCTCCGGCGTCATCGCCGCCATGTTGCGGTCGCGGGTGGCGATCAGATAGCCCCAGCAGAGGAAGCCGGCGCCGAACAGCACCGGCAACTCAATGATCAGCAGGGTGTTCCAATAGGCCTGGAACTCGGGCGACGTCGCGTCGAGACCCGCCGTGAACGCAAAGATGTCGAAATAGACGCGATAGGCCGCGTAGATGAGCGCGATCGCGCCAACCGCCGTGGCAAAGTACAGCATGCTGAACCGGTAGGCAGGCTTGCTTTTCGCTCTCGCGGCACCTCTCACGGCCGCAGGAGCAGTGTCGGTAATTGCCATATCCTTCTCCTTGGTTTTAGGCGTCTTCCTCGACGAACAATTCGCTCAAACCGAAGGACGACGAAACATTTCCGGTGGCGGTTGCCAAACATAAAATTCGGCTTGAACTTCTGGTTGGTTGAACCGGTTAATTCGCTTCAAAGGTTCGTCCTGGTTAAAAGGCATCCGCCTAAACCAGGCTAATTCGACGTAACACAGAGGAACGTATACGTCTAATTGATTTAAGTTATTTTTATGATAAAAATTTCTTATTAAATGTGGCCGCTAGCGTTTTCCGAAATCTTGGGCATTAAGCGACGGTTCAACACTCAGTTATGCCAATTATTGGTATCCGCGAAGCTTACGAAGCGCTCGATGATGCGCGATTGCGCATCCGAGTGCCAGCACACACCAATCGTTCGCTCAAAATGAAAGTCCGAAATACGCACGGGGTGGACGCCGGGACACTCAAATTTGCCAGACAGATAGGCGATTGCCAGGCCCGCCGCCCACAAAGGCTAAGGGCGCGACCGTCCTGATCGGTCTTGTAGACGGTCCGTAGATGTACGCCCCTCTCATCCAACATATGGCTGAAATCGTGACGGCCCTCGCAGTGGGTGCGAGCGACGAATGGCAATCCTTCCAGTTCGGTAACCCCCAGCTCAGCCTCGAGCTTGGCAACGCTCGCCGACAGGGTTGGCTGCGAAACGGTGGACCGTTCAGCCCCTTTGGTGAAGCTGCCGGTTTCCGCCACGGCAAGAAAACGGCGAAGTTGGTGTATCTCCATCCATAATTTTTTTGTTTTACAGATATAATCATAATCGATTTGATTTATACAAATCCACAGGATAGGCTTCGCCAATAGGGTGTGGCATTCCGTCGCGGATTGGCGAATCGCTTCGACGAGTG
>CAYVYD010000123.1:0-5199 GCA_964454415.1 uncultured Hyphomicrobiaceae bacterium
GAGCATGCCCTCCGCGGATTGGTGGGTGGCGTTCAGAAATTTTACCGCCGCCTGGTCGGCCGACGACTCCTGACCGCGCCGGTAGGAGAGAAGGGTGCGCTGGGCCGCGCTCTGGCCGCCATAGAGGATGCCGGCGCCCGCCGCCCCGACATCGCCGCCCGCGCCCGCCACCGCGCCCGCGGCGATCGCCACTAGCCCGGCGAGCTGGGCCATCAGGGCGGCGGTTTGCGCGCCTGCCACCGCTTGGCGCAAACCCGCCAGATGGCCGCCGGCGATGTGGCCGGTCTCGTGCGCGATGACACCGATCACCTGGTTCGGCGTCTCCGATTTCATCAGCGTCCCGTAATTGATGAACATGTTGCGGCCGTCGACGACGAAGGCGTTGAAGGCGTCGTCCTTGACGATGTGAACGTCGATGTCCCGGCTCTCGAGTCCCGCGGCCTCGAAGATGGGGCGCGCGTAATCGCGCAGCAGCTGCTCGGTCTCGGCGTCGCGGATGAAACTGATGTATTGGGCGCGTGCCGGATAGAATGGCGCGATGAGGGCGAGCGTCAGCAGGGCTGTGAGGCCCGTGCGAATCAATCGTGAAAACGGCGGCCGCCTCCTCGGATGGGTGCCGATCGAAAGTGTCATAGGTGTTTCTGCTCTAAAAAACCAAGCTATTTCAGCGTCATAGCCATGGGTGATCGGTGGTTGCTCCGGCTCGGAACCTAGTGGTCGCGAGGCAGCGGGTCAATGAGACTCGGGTCGTCCGTCTCCAATGCGTCGCTTCCACGCGGCCAGCCCGAATTTGCGGCCTGCCTCCGGCTGGGCTACACAGCCGATTGATGGACCACAATGGGGCGACATAGTGACGGTCTTTTGTCGCCCGCTCACCCCTCACGATGGATTGATCGGGAGGGTCGGTGCAACGGGCGGCTCGATCATGACCTTACCAAGGGCGCTTGCCAAGCGCGGCGACATCGATCCCTTCATCGCCATGGACGTGATGCGGCTCGCTAATGAGCGCGCGGCGCGCGGCGAGGACATCATTCACATGGAGGTGGGCCAGCCGGCGCGGCCGGCGCCGCGCAAGGTGATCGAGGCGGCCCGCGACGCGCTCGATAGCGAGCGTCTGGGCTATACGGACGCGCTCGGCCTGCCGCTTCTGCGCGCGCGCATCGCCACCCATTACGGAGAGCGCTACGGCGTGGAGGTGGCGAGCGAGCGCGTCGTCGTCACCACCGGCTCCTCGGCCGGCTTCGTGCTGGCATTCCTGGCGATCCTCGACGCCGGCGCCCGCGTCGCGCTGCCGGCGCCCGGCTATCCCGCCTACCGGCAGATCCTGCACGTGCTGGGGGCCGAACCGTTGATGCTCGAGGCGCGCGCCGAGACGCGCTGGATGCCGGGGCCGGAGGAGTTGCGGCGGGCGAGCGAAGGGGCGGGGCTCGACGCCTTCCTGATCGCCAGCCCCGCCAATCCGACCGGTACCATGCTGGTCGGCGACGCGCTCGCCCGCCTGGTCGAGACGGCGGCCGAAATCAAGTGCTGGTTCGTTTCCGACGAGATCTATCACGGCCTGGAGTATGGCGCCCCGGCGCAGAGCGCGTTGCAGCACTCCTCAAGCGCGATCATCGTCAACAGCTTCTCGAAATATTATTGCATGACCGGCTGGCGCATCGGCTGGATCGTCGTGCCGGAGGACATGATCCGTCCGGTCGAGCGGCTGGCGCAGAACCTCTACATCGCGCCGCCGACGCTCTCCCAGCACGCCGCGGTGGCCGCCTTCGACTGCGGCGACGAGCTCGATGCCGTCAAGGAGGGCTACGCCGCCAACCGCGCGCTCTTGATGGGCGAGCTGCCGGCGGCGGGGCTCGACACATTCCTGCCCGCCGACGGCGCCTTCTATCTCTATGCGGACGTGCGCGCGCTCACCAACGACAGCGTCGCCTTCGCCCGGGCGATGCTGCGCGAAACCGGCGTGGCGGCGACGCCGGGCGTCGATTTCGACGCCGCCCACGGCGCCCATTACATCAGGCTGTGCTACGCCGGGACCCGGGAGGAGACGGCGGAGGCGGTGAAACGGCTGCGCGCCTGGCTCGCCTAACGGCTGCGCGCCTGGCTCGCCTGAAGGCGGAACCCCGATCAGCCTTCGGGTGCGCTTTCGATGGGAATCGCGAAGGCCACCGCCAGTGCGATCGCCAGCGCAACGAGCACCCAGATGATCGTCTTGCGGTTCCAGGTCATCGGCTCTGCCTCCAATCCGATGGCGGCGGCGCGATTGGGGGCGAAGGCGCGCGGCGGCGGTCACGCGCCCTTCTGCCACCAGCCCCGGCGCTGGGGTTTGTCGGCGGCCGTCTCACCGCCTGGTTCGGCCTGGGGCTGCGGCGGCTCACCGCTTTTGGCGGGCTCGGCCCCGGCCTCGCCGCCATTGCGCGATGATTTGCCCTTGGCGGCCTTGGATTCATCGGCCTTGGTCTCCGCGCCCTTGGCCTCCTGAGACTTGGCCTCCTTGTTCTTGGCGTCCTTGACGGCCTTGACCTTCGTCTCCTTGACCTTCGTCTCCACGGCATTGGTCTCGGCCGCCTCGGGTTGCTTGGGCTTGGAGTCCTCGGGCTCGGCGGTCGCCGCTGCGGCGATCTCGCCGCCGGCTGACTCGCCGCCCTCCGTCACCTTGGCGCCAGCTTCGTCGGGCGCGGCGGATTTCTGCTGCGCGTTCTCCTGCGCCTTGGCGGCGGCGCGCACGCGGCGTCCTCCGCGGCGGCCGCGGCGGCGCGGCTTGCCGGATTTGGCGGTCTTCTCCTCGCCGCCCTCGCCGCCGGCCTTGGCCGGCTCGTCGCCCTCCAAGGGCTCCGCGGCGGCCTTGCCGTCGTCCTCGGCGCGCTCGCTGTGCGGGCGCTTGCGCCGGCGCTTGCGCTTGCCGCGTTTATCGCCCGCCTCGCCGCCGTCGTCGAAGGCCGGCGCCTGGCTGCCCCAATCCATCTGCACCACCACTTCGTCGGCGCCTTCGCCGTCGCTTTCGACCATGCGCGCGATCTTGAAATTGGCGCCGTGAAGCTGTTCGTCGGCCTCGACCGCCACCTCGACGCGGTAGCGCGCCTCGATGTCCTTCAAGTTGGCGCGCTTCTGATTGAGGATGTAGAGCGCCACGTCGACGGCCGTGGTGACCACCATGTTTTGCGAGCCCTCGCTGATCAGCGCGTCCTCGAGCGTGCGCAGCACGTCGAGGGCGACCGATTCGGTCGAGCGCACGATGCCGGTCCCCTGACAGTGGGTGCAGGGGGAGGTCGAGCCTTCGAGCACGCCCGGACGCAGCCTTTGCCGCGACATTTCCAGCAGCCCGAAGGGCGAGATGCGGCCGATCTGGATGCGGGCGCGGTCGCCCTTCAGCGCCTCCTTCAGCCGGCGCTCGACGGAGCGGTTGTTGCGGCGCTCCTCCATGTCGATGAAGTCGATCACCAGCAGGCCGGCGAGGTCGCGCAGGCGGAGCTGCCGGGCGATCTCGTCGACCGCCTCGAGATTGGTCTTCAGCGCGGTGTCCTCGATGTTGTGCTCGCGCGTGGCCTTGCCCGAATTGACGTCGATGGCGACCAGCGCCTCGGTCTGGTTGATGACGATGTAGCCGCCCGATTTCAGCGTCACTTGAGGGCTGAACATGGCGCCGAGCTGGCGTTCGATCTGGAAGGCGGTGAAGAGCGGCGCCGGGTCGCGGTAGGGTTTGACGTTCTTGGCGTGGCTCGGCATCAGCATGCGCATGAAGTCCTTGGCCTCCTTGTGGGCCTCCTCGCCGGCGACCAGAACCTCGTCGATGTCCTTGTTGTAGAGGTCGCGGATCGAGCGCTTGATCAGATTGCCCTCCTCGTAGACCAGCGCGGGCGCGGTCGAATGCAGGGTGAGGTCGCGCACGTTCTCCCACAGGCGGAGCAGATATTCGAAGTCGCGCTTGATCTCGGCCTTGGTGCGCGAGGCGCCTGCGGTGCGCACGATCAGCCCCATGCCGCCTGGGACCTCGAGCTCGCCCACGATCTTGCGCAGGCGCTTGCGGTCGTTGGCGTTGGTGATCTTGCGCGAGATGCCGCCGCCGCGGGCGGTGTTGGGCATCAGCACGGTGAAGCGTCCGGCGAGCGAAAGATAGGTGGTGAGTGCGGCGCCCTTGGTGCCGCGCTCCTCCTTGACGACCTGGACGAGTATGATCTGGCGGCGCTTGATGACCTCCTGGATCTTGTAGATGCGCCGGCGCCGGCGCGTGCGCTCGGGCACCTCCTCGAGCGCGTCCTCCGAACCCAACGCTTCCAGATTGCGGCCATTGCCGTTGCCGTTGTCGTCGGCTAAGTGTTCGTCTTCGCCTTCATAGACGTCGTGCACGCCCTGGTCCTCGACCAGGCCCAACGCGTGGGGGGCGTCGCCGAGATCGTCGGCCGCGGCTTCGGCGGCTTCACCCGCCGGCGCAGCGCCATTGCCCTCGTCCCCGCCGGTGGGCGGCTCCTCGCTAACGGACTTGCTCCCCTTGCCGGCCTTTTCCTGGGCGACCTTGGAACGGCGCCGGCGCCCCCCGGACTTGCGCCGGCCGCCGGCATCGACGGCCGCCGCCTCGGCCTCGGCCTGGCTTTCCTCCTCGGCCTCCTCGTCAAGCAGCGCCTGACGGTCGGCGACGGGAATCTGATAATAGTCGGGATGGATCTCGTTGAAGGCGAGGAACCCGTGGCGATTGCCGCCGTAATCGACGAATGCAGCCTGGAGCGACGGCTCCACGCGGGTCACCTTGGCAAGGTAGATGTTGCCCCTTAGCTGCTTGCGGTTGGCGGATTCGTAATCAAAGTCCTCGACTCGATTGCCCTGCACCACGACAACGCGTGTTTCTTCGGGGTGCGCGGCATCGATAAGCATCTTGGCGCCCATAATTCACTTTCTCCGGCGTGCTTGCCCGGCGGGCGTGACGGCGGGCCATCGACGCTCGACAGGCCGTCCGCGGCGAGGCGGCACGCGATTCTTGATTGGCGCACACGCCATCCCCGTCCGGTTGCCGGACAAAGGTCGCCGGCGGCGGGTCGGACCGCGCTTGCGGTCTCCCAGCCTGGCGCCTCGGACAACCGGGATGTTCGATGGCGACGTGCATTCATCACGTTTGATTTTCCTGGTCTTCGTGGGCCGTCCGCGCGGACGGCGTCTGTGCGGGGTGGCGATTCGATCCTTCTCGGCTGCGCTGCCCGCGTCCTGTGT
>CAYVYD010000123.1:5299-7387 GCA_964454415.1 uncultured Hyphomicrobiaceae bacterium
GTATCTTCGAGGGATCATGACGGGTTTGCTCTGTTCGTTCGATCCACTGATCAAGGGATCGTCCCCCGCCGCGGGGGAGCTTCCCGGCGCGCGCGCGCTTGCCTGGCGCGCGGTCGCGGCCTTGCTGCTCTGGATCGGCGCCGCCGTCGCCCCGGCTGCGGCCGACACGGTCGCCAACGACGCCCGCCTTGGCGGCGACGCCAACCGCACCCGCTTCGTCGCCGACCTCTCGCGGGTGGTGGATTTCCACGTCTTCACCCTGGAAAACCCGTATCGCGTCATCGTCGACATGCCGGACGTCAAGTTCCAGATGCCGGCGGGGCTGGGCAGCACGGGCAGGGGGCTGGTTTCGGCCTATCGTTACGGCCTGATCGCCCCTGGCAAGTCGCGCATCGTGATCGACGTCAAGGCGCCGATCAAGGTCGCCAAGGCCTACGTGCTCAAGCCCAAGGGCGGTCAGCCCGCGCGCCTGGTGATCGACCTGGTGAAGACCGATATCGCCACCTTTCGCAAGGAAATGCGCCGCGGGCGCAAGGCGGCCACGGCGCGGGAGGGGGCGCAAAAAAGCCGGCCGTCGGAGCCGCCGGCGGTGCGCGAGCGCGCCGAGCGGGGCGGCAAGCCGCTGATCGTGATCGATCCGGGCCATGGCGGCGTGGATCCGGGCGCGGTCTCGCGCAACGGGCTTCGCGAAAAGGACGTGGTGTTCGCCTTTGCCAAGGTGCTCGAGGCCGAGCTGAAGCGGAGGGGGCGTTACCGCACCTTGTTGACGCGCCGGATCGACGTCTACGTGCCCTTGGGCGAACGGGTCGCCATCGCCAGGCGCGCCGGCGCGAGCCTGTTCATCTCGATCCACGCCGATTCCGTCCCCGGCCGGTTCAGCACCATAGCCAGCGGCGCCACCGTCTACACGCTCTCGGAACGGGCGTCGGACAACGAGGCCAAGGCCCTGGCGGCGAAGGAAAACCGGTCCGACATCATCGCCGGCGTCGAATTGCCGCCCGAGTCCGACGAGGTGACGAACATCCTGATCGACCTGGCCCAGCGCGAGACCAAGAACCTGTCGATCACCTTCGCCGACGCGATGGTCACCTCGATCAAGGAAAAGACGCAGGTGCGCAGGAAGGCGCGCCGGTTCGCCGGCTTCCGCGTGCTCAAGGCGCCCGACGTTCCCTCGGTGCTGGTCGAGCTCGGCTATATCAGCCATCCGAACGACGAGAAGCGGTTGAAGTCGAAGCGCTGGCAGCGCAACGTCGCCGTCGCGGCGGCCGGCGCGATCGACAATTATTTCGCCAAGCGCGTCGCGCGGATGCCTTATTGATCCGCGATCCTGCCACAATGATGGTTAGTCTTGTGTTCGCCGTAGCCAGGCCATACAAGACCCGTTGAGAGCGGCACCCATGGACATTACGACGCCGATCAAGCCACCCCAGGAGAAGAAGACGCGCAGGAGACGTGGCTCCCCCATGCTGCGCTTTCTGGGCTTTCTGTTCGCGGCCGGGATGATTGTCTTCCTCGCGGCCTCCGCGGTCGTGGCCTATGTGCTTTGGTACATTTCCAAGGATTTGCCCAATTACGAGGTGCTGGCCAAGTACGAGCCGCCGGTGATGACGCGGATTCACGCCAATGACGGCAGCCTGATCGCCGAGTTCGCCAAGGAACGCCGCATCTACGTGCCGATCAACGCGATCCCCGAAATGCTGATCCAGTCGTTCCTGTCGGCGGAGGACAAGAACTTCTACCAGCATGGCGGCCTCGACATGCAGGGCATCGCACGCGCGGTCGTCACCAACATCAACAACATCCGCAACAACCGGCGCATGGTCGGCGCATCCACCATCACCCAGCAGGTGGCCAAGAACTTTCTGCTGTCGAGCGACGTCACCTTCGAGCGCAAGCTGAAGGAGGCGATCCTCGCCATCCGCATCGAGCGCTCCTTCACCAAGGAGCAGATCCTCGAGCTCTATCTCAACGACATCTATCTGGGGCTGAGCTCCTACGGTGTCGCGGCCGCCGCGCTCAACTATTGGGGCAAGTCGCTCAACGAGCTCACCATCTCCGACTGCGCCTATCTCGCGGCGCTGCCGAAGG
>CAYVYD010000124.1:0-7363 GCA_964454415.1 uncultured Hyphomicrobiaceae bacterium
CAGGCCCTCGCCGTGCTCGGCCGAGAGCGCGACCGGATCGCCGAGCCCCAGACGGTAGGCGTCGTAGAGGCCGGCCTCGCCGGCGCCGCCCTCGCATTTGTTGGCGATCAGGATGACGGGCTTGGACGAGGTCCGCACTAGCTCGGCGAACACCTCGTCCGCCGCCACCACGCCGGTCCGCGCATCGATCAGAAACAGCACGGCGTCGGCCTCGGCGATCGCCGCCTCGGTCTGGGCCCGCATGCGCGCCTCGATCGTCGCCCGCCCCGCCTCCTCGAGCCCGGCCGTATCGATCAGGCGGACCGCATGCCCGCCGATCTCGGCCTCGGCCTCGCGGCGGTCCCGCGTCAGTCCAGGCTCCTTGGCGACCAACGCCAGGCGGCGTCCGGCAAGCCTGTTGAACAGGGTCGACTTGCCGACATTGGGCCTGCCGACGATTGCGATGGCGAACGTCATGGGCCTGTTCCCGGGACTTTCGAAGGGGCGGCCGAAAGGGCGGTCCCGTTGGGGCGGCCGCGGCCTAATTGATGGCGTAGAGCCGGGCCTTGTCGGAGAGAATATACATGCGGCCCGAGGCGACAACCGGGGCGATGAAGACCTGGACGTCGAGATTGCTCTGGCTGTCGATCTTGCCGGTCCTGGGGTCGGCGCTCACCAGCAAGCCAACCGCCGAGGCAAGCCACAACTTGCCGTCGGCGAGCACGGGGCCGTTCCAGCGCGAGCTTTCGGGCAGGTCGGTGACCCAGCGGACCTTGCCTTCGTCGCGGGAGAGCGCCATCAGCTTGCCGTTGATGTCGACCACGAAGACCGTGTTGCCGGCAACCCACGGCGTCTGCGTGCCGCGCACGCCGTTGGTCCACAGCCGCTCGCCTGTTTTCTCCGCTATGGCGATCATGCGCCCCGAATGGCCGACGGCGAACACCACGCCGTTGTCGATCACCGGACGGGCGGGATCGCTCAAGGAAGCGAGCGAGGAGCCGCCCCTTTGCCGCGAGAGCGAGTCGACCCATGCCGGCTGACCTTCCTTGATCTGATAGGCGACCACGTCGCCGGACGAGAACGGCACCACCGCCGTGTCTCCGGCCACGGCCGGGCTCACATTCGAGAGCAGCGATACCTCGCCCGAGACTCCGCGATAGGTCCAGACCTCGGATCCGTCGGCGACCGACAGGCAATAGAGCCGGCTGTCGGTGTCGACGAAGAAGACTTTGCCCTGGGACGCGGTGGGAGAGGAGCGTATCGGCGTGCCCGAGTTCTTGCTCCACAGCACGGTGCCGTCCGCCGGATTGAGCGCGGTGACGGTGCCGAAGCCGGTCGCAACGATGAGCTTGTCGCTATCATAGGCCAATCCGCCCCCAAATCCCTTCCTGCTCTCCACATTTTCTGGCGTCAGGTCGATGCGCCAGGCACGTGACCCGTTGGCGGTGGAAAAGGCCGAGACCAGGCCTTTTGCGTCGAGGGTGTAGACTCGCTCTCCGACGACGATCGGACTCGCGGTCAAGCGCCCGTCGCTGCTGGAGCCCGTCCCGGCGTCCGCCGACCACGCGGTCTGCCCCGCCCCCTTGAAGGAGAGATGGCCGGGCGCGTTGGAAGGGGTGCCGCCCGGCTGCGTCCACGAGTTGTTGGCGTGGGGCGAGGGAAGCGAGATCGGTTTGGCGGACGCGCTCGAATCGACCTCGAGGGTGTCCTGCGGCTTCATGATCGAGATGCGGTCGCCTGGGAGCGGCACCTCTTTTTCCTTGAAGGGGTTGAGCCCCGCCAGGCCGCCGCCGCAGCCGCCGATGAGCACGGCGAGCAAGAGCAGAATCGCCAGTCCCGTCCGTCGTGCCAAGGCGCCCCCCATGCCTGCGCGGCTATTGCTTGGCGGCGTTTGCATCCGCCTTGACCAGCAATGCCATCATCATTTCCGCGCGTCGGCGCATGTTGAGCGGCGCGGCGGTGTCCGACAGGATCCGGCCGAACTGATCCTCGGCTTCCTTGTGCTTGCCGTTGCGGTAGGCCGAGAAGCCCAGAAGATCGCGCGCCGAATACCGCCACGGGCTGTCGCTTTCGGCGAGCGCGCCGAGACGGTCGGACATTTCCTGATAACCGGCTTGGTCGAGGCGCAGGGTCGCGGCCTCGACGACGGCGCATCCCTGCAGCAGCGGCTCTCCGGACAAATCCGAGGCGAGCGCGTCATAGGCCTTCACCGCGCCCTCCCTGTCGCCCGATTTGGCCGTCGCGGCGGCGAGCTGAAACCGCGCCAGCAAGCGGTAGCCGCGCGGCCCCTTCTCGGCCAACGCATCGAGCGCCGTCTTCGCTTCGCCCGCCTTGCCCTGGTCCTCGAGCTGGAGCGCCCCCGCAAAGCGCGCGCCGGCGTCCGCCGCCTGGCGCGCCTGCCAGTAGTGCCACGCGTTGTAGCCGGCCACGCCCGCCACGAGCGCGACCGCGCCGATCAGGACGAAGACGCCGTATTTGTCCCACAGCGCCTTGACCTGGTCTTGCCGGATCGCCTCGTCGACTTCACGGAAAATGCTGTCGTCGTTCATTTATCGGCCTGCGCAGCCCCTTTGCACTCGAAGGCTAACTGCCCGTCATTTTGGGCCGTTTCGTGACTGGGGCGGCGGCATCGGGGGCCTCGCCTTGGGGCCCTTCCTCGCTCTCCTTCATTTTATAGGTGTGTTGGGGCGCGGGGAAGGCGCGCGCGCGCACCTCCTCGGCGTAGGTCTTGACCGCGTCCTCGATCGCATTGGCCAATCGCGCGTATTCCTTGACGAATTTCGGCACCCGCGGCGACAGGCCCAACATGTCCTCGAGCACCAGAATCTGGCCGTCGCACTCGGCAGAGGCGCCGATGCCGATGGTGGGGATCGGGATCTGCTTGGTGATGCGGGCCGCCAGCAGCTCGGCCATGCCCTCGACCACCACGGCGAAGGCGCCGGCCTCGGCAACCGCAGCGGCGTCGGCCTCGATCGCCGCCCATTGCCGGCGCTCGCGCCCCTGGGTCTTGAAGCCGCCCATCACGTTGACCGACTGCGGCGTCAAGCCGATGTGAGCCATTACCGGAATGCCGCGCTCGGTGAGATAGCGGATCGTCTCGGCCATGCGTTGGCCGCCTTCGAGCTTGATGGCGCCGCAGCCCGTCTCCTTCATGACGCGGGCGGCGTTGCGGAAGGCCTGTGCCGGGCTTTCCTCGTAGCTGCCGAAGGGCATATCGACCACCACCAGCGCGTGGGAAGCGCCCCGCACCACCGCCTGGCCGTGCATGATCATGAGGTCCAGCGGCACCGGCACGGTGGACTCGTAGCCATGCATCACCATGCCGAGCGAATCGCCGACCAGCAGAAAATCCACGTGTGGGTCGAGCAGCCGGGCTGTGTGCGCGTGATAGGCGGTGAGCGAGACGATCGGTTCGCCGCCCTTGCGCGCGGCGATATCGGGCGCCGTGATGCGTTTGACGGGGCCTGGCGACATGGGACTTACTCCTCGATTTCGCGCCCCTCGGAGGATCGTCCGCGGGACGAGGCACCTTATAGACCATATGCCCCCCTGTTGTGCAGCGCGAAATCGGGAATTTTGGCGAACCGCCCCACGCTCTGTTAGCCTTGGCGGCAGCAAGGCAAGGTGAGCGATGGCGGCAGATCCGGCCAAGGCGCGGCGCGCTTTAAGCGCGCGGCGGGAGGAACTTCTGAACCTGAGCGAGATGTCGGCCGAGGCGCGCGACACGGTGGAGCTTGACCAGACGACCGTCGGGCGACTCTCGCGCATGGATTCGCTGCAGCAGCAGGCGATGGCCGAGGCGACCGAGCGGCAGCGAATGGCCGAGATCACCCGCATCGACGCCGCGCTCAAGCGCATCGAGGAAGGCGAGTACGGCTATTGCCTGGAATGCGGCGAGGAGATCGGCGACAAGCGGCTCGCCATCGACCCCGCCGCCGCCCGCTGCATCAAATGCGCGAAGTGAGCGGGCCTCACTCCCGTTTCCCCTATTCTTACTCGCCCTATTCCCACTCTATGGTGCCGGGCGGCTTCGAGGTCACGTCGTAGACCACGCGGTTGATGCCCTTGACCTCGTTGATGATGCGGGTCGCGGTGCTTCTCAGGAACTCATGCGAGAAATCGTAGTAGTCGGCCGTCATGCCGTCGGTCGAGGTCACCGCCCGCAGCCCGCAGACGTGATCGTAGGTGCGCGCATCCCCCATCACGCCGACGGTGCGCACCGGCAGCAGCACCGCGAAGGCCTGCCAGATCTCGTCATAGAGCCCGGCCTTGCGGATCTCCTCCAGATAGATCGCGTCGGCCTTGCGCAGGATCTCGAGCTTCTCACGGCTCACCGCGCCCGGCATGCGGATCGCGAGCCCTGGTCCCGGAAAGGGGTGGCGGGCGATGAAATGCTCCGGCAGCCCCAGCTCGCGCCCCAACGCGCGCACCTCGTCCTTGAAGAGCTCGCGTAGCGGCTCGATCAGCTTGAGGTTCATCCGTTCGGGGAGTCCCCCCACATTGTGATGCGACTTGATGGTGACCGATGGTCCGCCGGTAAATGAGACGCTCTCGATGACGTCGGGGTAGAGCGTGCCTTGCGCCAGGAAATCGGCGCCGCCCAGGCGCTTGGCCTCCTCCTCGAAGACGTCGATGAAGAGGCCGCCGATGATCTTGCGCTTCCTCTCGGGCTCGTCGACGCCCTCGAGCGCGGTGATGAAGCGCTCCTGCGCCTCGATGTGGTCGAGGGGGATGTTGTAATGGCCGCGAAAGAGGTCGACCACCTCGCGCGCCTCGTCCCGCCGCAACAGCCCGTGGTCGACGAAGATGCAATTGAGCTGGTCGCCCACCGCCTCGTGGATCAGGACGGCGGCGACGGCCGAGTCGACGCCGCCCGACAGCCCGCACACAACCCGCCCCTTGCCCACCTTCCCGCGGATCTCCTCGAGCGCCGCGTCGCGGAAGGCGCCCATGGTCCAATCGCCCTTGCAGCCCGCGATCGCGTGGGTGAAGTTCCTGAGTATCTGCGCGCCCTTGGGCGTGTGCACCACCTCGGGGTGGAACTGGACGCCGTAGAATTTGCGCGTCTCATCGGCGATCGCCGCGAAGGGCGCGCTCGGCGAGGCGGCGATTACCTCGAAGCCTTCCGGAAGCGCGTTGACGCGGTCGCCGTGGCTCATCCACACCCGCTCCTTGTGGCCGACGGGGCCGAGCCCGTCGAACAGCGGCGATTTCGCCTTGATCTCGATCTCGGCGCGGCCGAACTCGCGGTCCTTGCTCTCCTCGACCTCGCCGCCGAGCTGCGCCACCATGGTCTGCTCGCCATAGCAGATGCCGAGCACCGGAAGCCCGGCCTCGAACAGCTCTTGCGGCGCCCGCGGCGTTCCCAGGTCGGTCACGCTCGCCGGGCCGCCCGAGAGGATCACCGCCTTGGGGGCGAAGGTCTTGAGCGCTGCGGCCGCGCTCTGATAGGGCACGATTTCGGAGTAGACGCCCGATTCCCGCACCCTTCTGGCGATGAGCTGGGTCACCTGGGAGCCGAAATCGATGATGAGAACGTGATCGCTCATGATCGCTCGTTAATCGATGGCGGGGGATTGGGCAATGCGCATGGGACACTTCTCCCCAGCCATGATCATGCCTCCCGCTCGAGCACCGCGACGAAAAACCCGTCGGTGCCGTGGCTCGCGGGGGTAAGGAGGAGCGTGTCGTCCCGCCCGTCGGCGGAGGCGGGCGGCTCGCCGCCGATGGTCTCGCGCCAGACCTCGGCGAAGGGGAGGACGCGGAAGCCAGCGTGTCGTTTCAGGAAGGCCTCGATCTGGCCGCCGTTTTCCTCCGCCAGCACCGAGCAGGTGACGTAGACGAGCCTGCCACCCGGTTTCACCAGCGGCGCGCCCTGATCGAGCACCCGGACCTGCTCTCCCAGGCGCTCCTCCAGCGCCTTCGGCGACAGGCGCCACTTGGCGTCGGGCCGCCGCCGCCACACCCCGGTTCCCGAGCAGGGCGCGTCGATCAGCACCACGTCCATCTTGCCCGCCAGCGCGCCGAGCGCCGCCTCCTCGCCCCCCTCCAGCACCTGCACGTTGCGCACGCCCGCCCGCTTGAGCCGCTCGAAGATCGGCCGCAGGCGCAGCTTGCTCGCGTCATAGGCGTGGATCTGGCCCCTGTTCTCCATTTGCGCGGCAAGCGCGAGCGTCTTGCCGCCGGCGCCGGCGCAGAGATCGGCCACCTGCTGGCCCGGCCGCGCGCCAGCCATGAGAGCCGCCAGCTGCGAACCTTCGTCCTGGATCTCGAATTGGCCGCGCCCATGGGCGGCCTCGGCCTCCACATGCGGGCTCTTGGCCGCGCCTTCGCGCGCGGGGACGCGCAGGCCCGCCGGCGACAGCGGCGTCGGCGTGGGATTCAATTTGCGAAGTGATTCAAGTAGCTTATCGCGGTTTGTTTTGAGCGTGTTGACGCGCAGATCAATTGGCGCGCGGCGCGCCAGCCCCACCCCCTCGGGGGGGGCGCGTTTCCCAAAGACGCGGGCGAAATGGGGCGCCAGCCATTCGGGATAATCGCCCTCGACCCAGTCCGGCGCGCCGCCCTTTGGTGATGCGATGGCCTCGCGTTCGGCCGCGCTCAAGGCCGCCGCCGCGTGGCGGCTGCCGTCGCACCAGGCGGCGATCTCGTCCACCCCCATCCCCCATGCCGAAACGAGCGCGCCGAGCACCAGGTCGCGGGGCGTCTCCGCCCCCATGATCCAGGCGGCCGAGGCGCGCCGGCGCAGCGCGTCGAACACGAGATTGCCGATCGCCGCCCGGTCGCCGGCTCCGGCGAAACGGTGGGTCCGGCCCCACTCCTGCAACGCCTGCTGGGCCGGGCGGTGATGACGCTCGATCGCTTCGATGATTTCGATTGCCGCCTGGACCCGGGCGCCGGGTTTCACGCCCGGCCCGGATAGTTGGGGGATTCGCGGGTGATCACCACGTCGTGCACGTGGCTCTCGTGCAGACTTGCCTGGGAGACGCGGATGAAATGGGCCTTCTTCTGGAAATCGGCGATGTCGACGGCCCCCGTATAGCCCATCGCCGCCCGCAGACCGCCGACGAGCTGATGCAACACGCTCGAGAGCGGCCCCTTATAGGGGACCTGCCCCTCGATCCCCTCGGGCACCAGCTTGAGCCTGTCCTGGATCTCCTGCTGGAAGTAGCGGTCCGCCGATCCCCGCGCCATCGCGCCCACCGACCCCATGCCCCGATAGGCCTTGTAGGAGCGCCCCTGATAGAGGAACACCTCGCCGGGGCTCTCGTCGGTGCCGGCGAACAGCGAGCCGATCATGGCGCAGTCGGCGCCTGCCGCGATCGCCTTGGCGAGGTTGCCGGAATATTTGATGCCGCCGTCGGCGATGACGGGAATTCCCGCC
>CAYVYD010000125.1:0-7349 GCA_964454415.1 uncultured Hyphomicrobiaceae bacterium
GCCGCGGCGATCGCCGCCTCCTCGGCCGCCGCGAGGTTCGGATTCTCCCGCAGCACCATCGCGATCAGGCGATCGGGGGTCAAAAGGCGAGCGGCGCCGCCGGCGGGACGCTCCGCCGCCAACGCTGCCTGGGGCACGCCGGCGAAAAGCACGGCGAGCGCCAAAAGACTGGATTTCGGTCGCATGGCTCATTCCATCACGAGGATCGACTTCGGCTGGAGACGGGACCAGCCGGGCAACGTCCTGGCTCCGCGTCCGTTTCCGGGTGCTCCCGGCGCGGCGGCAGAGCCTCAGAGCGCGATGGAAGGTTTGGGGGGCGCGGGGTCCAAAGGAACGGCGACGGCAAAGCCGTCAACGTCCTCGTCTGGGGGGACGCCTTGGGCAAGGGGGGGCAAGGGGACCGCGCCCGAGGCAACGGCGTCGAAAATCGCGGGGGCGCACATCTGCTGGCAATTGGTCAGATCCGTCCCGGTGCAATCGCATTTGCATCCCTCGCGGTCCGCCATGCCCTCGCAGGGTGCCTCGCCGGACATCTCCATCGACGACGAGGCCCCGCCGAGACAGGACGCGACCACGACAGGGGAAAAGGCGAACGAGATCGCCAGGAATATGGTGATGACCAAATGTCGCCCGTCAGCGTTCACAGTCTCTCTCGCGCGGCGATACCAGCAAGCGTTTCGGCGCTCTTGCCCAGCAGCAGCAACCTATCACACAAATCTCCGTCCAAGACAGCTAATCCGGGCCCGCACCTCAACCAACCGGCCTGCCAAGCCCGGCCGCGCGCAGGACCGCCATGTCCACGCCCCGGCTGGAACAGCAGTCCGCCAACTTGCCATCGATGGCGACGGCCGGCACGGAGCGGACCCCCAGGCGCTCCGCACGCGCTTGAACCTCGGCGGTCCGCATGTCGAGCACCCGGACGTCGCAGGAAGGACAGGCGGCCTCCTCGATCCGCGCGACGACGGAATTGCAGACCGGACAGCCGGCGCTGAAAATTTCGATTTTGCGTCGTGCCTCAGCCATATCACGCTCCTTTCCTTTCCACTCCGGAAGCTGGCTGACGATCATCTTAAAGATTCCAGCAACTGGAAGGTCAAGGGCGATCGTGACCTTCGTCCGGAGGCGGAGCGGCATATGGAAGGCAGGGACGGCACCCGAACGAGGCGGCCGGGCACGGCAAAGGCGCGGCTCGCCGACGCGCTGGGCACTACGGAGCGTTCCGCCGGCGAGAAGGCGGGGCCGATAAAGCGGTGATGAACGAGGAACTGGGCAGGGCGAAATCGGAATGCTGGCTGTCAGCTTGCCCGCCTCAAAGCGGACGCCGGCGACCACGCCATCATGTGTCCGCTATTTTGTCCGCTATTTGCCGAGGCTGTTGAAGCTCGATTCAATAAAAACGAGCCGCCCGCGAAGAGACGGCTCCCGGTTCATCCCTTATGGATGGGGTTCTAAAACTCGATCCTGCCACCGAAGGCTATCGCCCAAAAGTCTTCGAGCGAGACGTCCGCACCCGCGGGCCCGTTGTTCGGGATCGGCGCCGGGCCGACCGATGCGGCACGCACTTCCGGATCCCAAAGCCGCAGCGCGGCATAGAGCTTCATCGCCGCGGGATCGATGTCCTGAACGACGCCCAGCCCCCACATGGTAAGGGCGTTGTCGGTGATCTCGCTGAACGGCGCGCCGCCCGCGGGCGTGGCGAAGCCCAACAGGCCGTCGGCGCTCGCGCCGACGCCGAAGTCGTTGAACTGCTGGACCTCGGCATAAAGCGTCGTGGCGCCGGCGTTCGGCATCAGCAGCCGCCGCTTGACGCCCGCCTGCAGGTACCACATCGTGCCGTCCTCGGCCTGCTCCCCGGTGACCGGAGCGGGGAACGCCGAGGCGCGCAGATGCGATTGCGAGTTGCTCACGCCATATTGTTCGTGGGCGAAGGCGCCGTGGAGATAAAGGCCCGTCGGCATGTGCATCGCCGAGGCGGAGCCCGCAAAGCGCTCGAGGTCGTTGCGCTCGTTGACGCAGTTCCCCGCGACGTTGGGAGCGACGGCCGGCGCGGGGCAGACGATCGCGGCCGAGGGGCCCGCCTCGCCCTCGTCGGTGTCCCACAGATAACCGATGCCCGCGACCAACCGGATCGAGTTCCATTCCTTCTTGTAGCGGAGCGCGAGGTCGGCGAGGTCGTCCTCGCCCCAGGAGGCCGAGACCACCAGCCCGAGGAGCGACGGCGAATCGTAGCGGACGATGTCGGCGCGCGGCGTGTTGAGGTTGGGGCCGAGCACGTCGAGATCGACGGCCGAGCGGCACCCGGCGCCGGTACAGCCGAGCGTGCCTTGCGGACGGGTCAGATGAAAATTGTTGGCCCATTTTGGCCTGGCGTCCGCGATCGGGTTGTCGGCGAGATTGAGGGTGATGAGGCTGCGGGTCACCGGTTCCTCGCGGCCGAGGGTCATCCGGCCCAATTGGTCGTTCTGAACATGGAAGGAGGCGCGGCGGTCGCGCACCCGGCCATCGGTGTTCTCATTGGGATTGCCGTCGAAGCGCGCATCCACCAGTTTGGAATCGGTGCTCGTGGTCTCGATCTCGATGATGAAGCCCGCTGTCCAGCCAGGGGTCAGCGTGGCTGAACCCTTAAGCCGGAACTGGGTCTCGGTCTGGGAGTTGTCGACCACGTAGACGTCGTCGTTCACGCCGTCGTCCCAGTACATGATCATTTTGTTGACGAGGCCCGACAAATCGAGGGTGACCTTCCGGTTCCCCTTGCGCACCGCGGCCGCCTCCAGCTCGGCCACGCGCTCTTCCAGGTCGGCGCAGCAGTCGCCGCCCAAATCGGCCGCCTTGGCCGGCGTGAGCGCAATGCCACCGGCGACCAAGCCGGCCGCAACCGCGATCATCGAACGGCCCATCGTGCCCATGAGCGAGATCCCCCGTTCGCGCCAATTGCTCTGTTCCGCGCTGGGCCCAGAGGCGCGGCGGTTTCCCGCCCGTTATTGTAATCTTCCGCCTCGCCGGCCTTGGCCCCAGTGTAGTGCAGACCGCCGACCGGCGCCTACGCAATTGCTCCATGCCGACGAGAATTATGACAGTTACGTGACAATTCGGCCACGGCCGCTGACCAACGCCTCGACCTATGGCGGACCGATCCCACACCCGGATTCGCATCCTTGACTTCGAGAAATAAATCGTGTGAACATATATTTTATATACATCTTTAAAACGGGAGGGGTGGTGTCATGCAGGCCACCGTACTTTGGGTCTCGGTCGCCGCGATCGCGATCGTGGCCGCCGTGTTCTTTGTTGTCATTCGTTCCACTACCGCGAGCGCCTCGGCGCAATCCGTCGCAAAATCAGCCGGTACCATTAGACAAATCCTGTTTTGGGGCTCCCTCGCCGGGGGCGCGGCGCTGCTCTATGTGACGCTCACGCCCTGGCCGCACGCACTGCCGGGGGAGGCCGACGATCCGATCGTCGTCACCGTGACCGGTTCGCAGTGGAGTTGGGAGATCGACACGCCCGAAATTCCGGCCGGCAGACCGATCGTGTTCGCGGTGACCAGCACCGACGTCAATCACGGCGTCGGCCTTTATGACGGAAACTACAGGCTGTTGAACCAAGCCCAAGGCATGCCGGGCTGGACCAACCGCTTTCAGTACACCTTCACCGAGCCCGGAACCTACAGGCTGCTCTGCCTCGAATATTGCGGCCTCGCCCATCACGAGATGATCGGCGAGATCACCGTGACGTCGAGCGCGGCGAACCTGAACTAAACCTGAACTAGGGGAGGAAACCATGGCTGCCCAAGCACAAGCCGCGCCGAGCGATCTGGGACCTCGCGTGGTGATGGCCCTGGCGGGCCTCGTATTCGTTCTTCTGATGCTGTTCGGCCTGCTGATGCGGGCCTCGCAAGCCGGCATGCTGCCGCTCGAGCCGACCCTGTTCTATCAGCTGATGACGGCGCACGGCATCGGCATGGTGGGGACCTGCGGCTTCGCCGGGGTCGGCGTGATGTGGTATTTCGTGCGCCAATACGCGCCCGTCACAACCGGCATATTCTGGGCCTTCGTCGGCCTGTTCCTGGTCGGCGTGGTGCTGATACTCGCCGCCATCTTCCTGATGGGCTTCGCGGCGGGGTGGACGTTCCTCTATCCGCTTCCCGCCCAGTCGGGTGGGGTGTGGAGCGCCAACGCGACCGTGGTCTATCTGACCGGACTGCTGCTGGTCGGCGTCGCCTTTCTGATCCTGCATCTCGACATGGGGTGGGCGATCCTCAAGGCCTATGGGGGCCTCGGCCGCGCGCTGGCCTGGCCGACGCTGTTCAGGGGCGCCGGCAACCCGCCGCCGCCGGCGATCGTCGCCGCCACCGCGGTCACCATCGTCAACACCATCGCGCTGGTGCCGGGCGCGGCGATCATCCTGATCTCGATCGTCAACACGCTCGTTCCCGATTTCGGCATCGACGCCCTGCTTGCCAAGAACATGATCTACTTCTTCGGCCACGTGTTCATCAACGCCACGATCTATATGGCGATCATCGGCGTCTACGAGATCGTGCCGCGCTACACCGGCCGGCCGTGGAAGACGACGCGGGTGTTCGCCTTCGCCTGGACCGCAACGTTGCTGATGGTGATGGCGGTCTATCCGCATCATCTATTCCAAGACATCGTCATGCCGCCCTGGACGCTGGTGATGGGTCAGGTGCTCTCCTATCTGAGCGGCATTCCGGTGCTGGTGGTGACGACGATCGGCCTGCTCGCCAGCCTCTACGGCGCGCGCGTCAGGTGGGACCTGCCGCTCGCCCTGCTGACGCTGGGCGTCTTCGGCTGGGCCGCGGGCGTGCTGCCCGCCATTATCGACGGCATCATCGTGGTCAACAAGGTGTTCCACAACACCATGTGGGTGCCGGGTCATTTCCACTTCTATCTGTTGCTCGGCATGGTGGCGATGGTATGGGGCTTCATGCTGTGGTTGACGGGGACGCGCCAGAGCGCGACGCTCGGCGGGCTCGCGAACGTGCTGTTCTGGGTCTATGTCGCCGGCGGGCTCGGCATCGTCGCGACGATGATGGCGGCAGGCGCGGCGAGCGTGCCGCGGCGCTGGGCCGAACACATGCCGCAATGGCAGGCGGTCGACGTGATATCGACCGGATTCGCGGTCCTGGCCGTGCTCGGCGCGCTCTATTTCCTGCTCCGCTACGTCGCGGGATTCGGCGGCAAGCCCGTCAAGGCGGAGGCGGCGGAGTAGCGTCCATGCGAACCCTCGTCGCAGCGGGTCTGATCCTGGCGGCCGGGCTCGGCGTGTTCACCTGGGCGAGCGACGGCTGGCGTGCTGTCACCGCCGAGGGGGCCCGCAGGCTCGCCGTCGCCGCGCACCCTGTGACGATCCCGGGGGTGACGATGGAGGACATGGACGGCCATGTCCTCCATTTGTCGCAGTTCAAGGGGCGCGTGGTGCTGGTCGAGTTCATCTACACGACCTGCCCCACCATCTGCCAGGAGCTGGGCGCGGGATTCGCCGAGGTCCTGGAGCGCGTGCGCAAGCGCGGCATGGGCAACCAGGCGCGTTTGCTCAGCATCAGCTTCGACATCGACAACGACACGCCCAAACTGCTGCGGCATTACGGCGAACACCACGGAGCCGACGGGACGATATGGAGGGTGGCCAGGCCGACCAATCGGCGCGATCTCGAGGCCCTGCTCGCGGCGTTCGGCGTGAAGGTCGTGCCCGATCCGCTTTACGGCTTCCAGCACAACGTCGCGGTTCACGTCGTCGACCGCGAAGGCCGGCTGGTTCGTATCGTCGATACCGAGCCGGACGAGGTGGTGGCAGCCCTGATGCGGCAAGTTGGCCGTCTTTGACCCCCGTTTTGCCGAAGCCACCGTTGCTTGCGGGCGTCGCGTTGTGGTGCCTGCTCGCTCTCCCGGCGGTGCGTGGCGCGCTGGAAGCGCGGCTAGCGACCCACGTTCTCGTCGAACTGCTGGGACTCGTCGTTGCAGGCTATCTGATAGGCATCGCTTTGCGCCCGCTGCTCACGCCCCCGCTGCGGAATTGGAATCGGCATGGGCTGACCGGTCTGGCGCTCGCCATTTCGTGCGGCGCGGTATGGATGCTGCCGCGCTGGATCGATGCCGCGCTAGAATCGCCCGCCGTCGAGACGGTCAAATTCGCGAGTCTCCCCCTGTTGCTGGGGTTGCCGCTGGCGCTGAGCTGGAACCAGCTCGGCACCATCCTGCGCGGCTTCGTCAAAGCCAATTTCCTCTCCATGCTGCTGTTCTTGGGGTGGCTCTACATCGCCGCACCGGTTCGCCTATGCAACAGCTACCTGATCGATGACCAGAGGCTGCTCGGCACCGCCTTTATCGCGCTCGCCGGATTGTTGAGTCTGCTCTGGTCGCTGCCACTGTTCTTCAGTCGGGGTTCCGTCGTGGACGGCGGCCCAATTCCCACCCATTAGATGGAGATGGCGGAGGACAATACCGATGCAATATGACCAATCGATCGACCGTTTCGCCGCGCGCGCCGCCGGCGAGGCCCAAATGAGCCGCGACAATCCGCTGGGATTCATCGTCGCAGCGATGATGGCCGGCGCCTATGTCGGCATCGGCATATTGCTGATCTTCAGCGTCGGCGAGTTCGTTGATCCCTCGGTGCGGCGTCTGGTGATGGGGGCGAGTTTCGGTATCGCGCTCACATTGGTCGTATTCGCGGGCTCGGAACTGTTCACCGGCCACACCATGTACATGACCCACGGGTTGCTGCGCGGCAGGACCACGCTTGGTGATCTGGGCCGCGTCTGGACGATGGGCTGGCTTGCCAATCTGGCGGGCTCCTTCCTGCTTGGCGTGCTCTTCGTGATGGGCGGCAGCGACGTATTGGGGTCGGAGGACGGCTTGATCTTCAAGGTCGCGGCGAAAAAGATGGGCGACGGCCCGACCGCACTCGTCGCCCGCGCCATCCTCTGCAACTGGCTCGTCTGCCTGGCGCTGTGGACGTCGGGGCGCACCGACAACGACGCCGCCAAATGCGTACTGATCTTCTGGTGCCTGTTCGCCTTCATCGCCAGCGGATTCGAGCATTCCGTCGCCAACATGACGGTCTTTTCGGTCGCCCTGCTATCGCCACACCCAGAGACGGTTACGGTCGCGGGCGCCGGCTACAACCTGTTGTGGGTGACGATCGGCAACATCATCAGCGGGGTGCTGTTCTTGGGTGTTGGCTATTGGATCGTCGCCGGAGAAGATCGAAAAGCCGCCGTCGAAGGCAAGGACCAACACCGCCCCGCCGAGTGATCGGGCCAACCAAAGCGGCCTGTTTCGACATGGCAGATGAGTTATAAGTCGCCCCATGCGCCTGACCCGGTT
>CAYVYD010000126.1:0-7299 GCA_964454415.1 uncultured Hyphomicrobiaceae bacterium
CTCAAGCCCGGCGGCATCTTCGTCTTCATCGACTCGCTGCAACTGGGCGACCGGGAGGGCTATGACGGGCTGCTGGAAGCCTTCCCCCACCGCTTCCACGAGCCCTATTACGCCGGCTACGTCGCCGAGGATTTGGAGGCGCTGTTCTCAAGCGCGGGCCTCAAGCCCAAGGACCAGAGCCAGGCGTTTCTCTCAAAGGTGGTGACGAGGGAGAAGGGGTGAGGGGTCATCTATCAGCTCTTGAGGCTGGGTAAATGTGCAGCGAAGAGCATAGCTGGGACTTTCTATCGGACCGCGAAGCAGAGTTTGTCGATGGGATCCTGCGCGAGCTTGCAGATGTGGAGTGGGCACGGCCGCTTCTTACTGACATTAAGCGCCACGGCGGTTTGACGCGTGCGAACAAGACGAGATTTTTCGAGCTGCGGTTCGGTTATGCCTTACACCAGGCCGGGATCAAACCACGTTATGAGGTGCCGGGAGAGGGCCAATCGAGCCTGGATTTCGGGTTCTCTTACGGCGGTCAGGACTGGCTCGTCGAATTGATGCGCTTAGAAGAAACGCAAGCCGTGCGTGACGCAACACAGACGCACGTTGACGACGATGGAATCCCATGGGCATCTCTGCAACTAAGCACAAATGCTGAGAACCCCACGCACTCAACAGAAGGTGAGACACTCAAGGCCGTGGAACGAATCTGCCAGAAATGCGAACGTGACGGACGGCCCCACAAATTCCCGGCTCCGGGCAGCGCATACCATGCGATCCTTGTGGATTTTCGCACATTTATTAATGGCGGTGACATTCATGATCGGATCCACGTCGGGCTCGGCGGCGAATATGTCGGGGAGGAATTTTGCCGACTAAGATGGGAGGGCGAGTTAATATCGGGCGTCTTCAATGAGCGAACGGCGGTCCGTGGCGCGAGAGAAGCGCGCGAGCGGGTCCACTTCCTCAGCTTCGTCCATGAAACTGAATTTGCGGACGGCGGCTTTGCCGCCGGCACGCAATTCATCGCCAATCCGTATCTCTTCGCAGAAGCAGCGGCCGTCCAGAGAGCTATCGCAGCCTGGCCGCTAGAGCCTGCCAGAGTTTTGAACGGACGGTAGTAACGCCTGGAGTGCGGCAGCGGGGTTAGCCGCGCTTATCGCCGACCCAATTTCCGTCCTTGTCGTAGTAATCGGATTTTGGAAAACCAGCAGCGTTCCAGGTTGCATCAACGAGAGGTTTCACAAGCCGGGGAATATCGTTCGTTTGCAAGTCCTGAAGAATGAGCTCCGGAATCAAAAGCGGATCGCGATCGAAGCCTCCGTGGTGCCCACGTGTGCCCCAATCATCTCGTATGCCCATTTGCCATCCATGGATACCCGTGAAAGACAGCATGATGGCAATCGGCTGTGCCACGCCTGCGCTCTTAATGACGGCCAATGCTGCCCTGGATTGTTCAAAAATATCTTTCTCGAAACTGAGGCTTGGCAGGAGAGCCTCGCCATTCATATTCAACCCGCGAAACGCAACGATTTCCAAAGTACCGTTTCGAAATAGCTGTGAATAAGCATTATGGACTTCACTGGAGGGCGAATAGGCAAGCAAGCCATCAACATTGTGACGCATGGACCCTCCGCGATTCATCGTTTCGATGAATTGTTCTCTGTCAGCCAATACGGCATTGAGATCTACCGTTTCGCCAGCGGCAAAGGCGGCAAGGGGTACGAAATGCAAGATCTGGCGAGCACCTGGCAGGAGGTCGACCGGAGTGTCACCGGTGATGACATCACCCACTCGTGTGGCTCGGAACTGGCGAAGGCGCTCGCCGATTTCCTGCGATAGCAGAACGATATGCCGCAACTCGTCCACATCGAGGTGCTGTTTGCCCGCAGAGCCGCGCGTATAAAAACGGTAGTCTTTCTGGAATATGACTTGGTGGGGAGGATTCCAGCTTTTGGGCACGATGGCCACGACGGCACTGTTGCCACCTTCTAGGGCGATCCTGACAAATTCGAGTGCAGGGATCGGCGGTCTGATGCCGTCGCGTGCCATACTCTCCAAGCGAAGGATGGCGTTGTCGATGTCGCCGTTTAGGCCGAGCAAATCGGACGGAAGTGCGTCATTTTCGGTCATTCCGTAAACGAGATGGCCGCCTGACGCATTGGCGAACGAACAGAGATCAGCGAGGAAGTCCTTTTTAGCGCTGTCCGCAGCAGCCGGCAGCTCGGCCTTGTAGTCGATCGTCTTTCCCTCAGGCACTTGCGCAGTGATGAGACCACGCAGGACGTCTTCCGTAATTTCTTCTGGCCGTAGGCCCTTTAGCGGCATGCACGCCTCATCTTGTTTCGTTAGGTGCAAAAAGCTCGATTGTTACCGGGTCTGCATGCTGGAGTCCGTAAGTGTTCCTAAGTTCCTCACGTGCCACAAGCTCAATAACGCCGCGAGGCACCTTCGAGTCGATGCGCCGAAATATCCAGCACGACACGGGCGCAGGAAATTTCTCGCCACGCAAGATGCTCGGCCACGCCTGACCATTACCGATGTATGGTGGCATGTTAATCAGCTCTGTTCTGGGAATGATCAAAGACGGCAGCGGATTCCCAGCATCGAGATCCTGCTGCAACGAGTTCGGCACCGGAACATCGACATTGAGAGATCCAGGAAACAGATCGACGCCGAAATAAGCTCTGAATACGGTCTCGTTGTCAGTGATGAGTTTGTTGAAGCACCCAGCCGTCCGGCGCTGCGTCTCGCCGGTAGATAGACGGAGCGTTCCTGAGAGAATCATGGCCGATACCTGCGTGATCATGTTTTTTCCATTCAGTTGGGAGCTTCGCTAAGAATGCTTTGAGGCGAGGGGCGAGATCGCCGTACAGGATAACGCCGATTTTTTGAGGGATTTGTTGAGAATCCGAACGTCATCACGCATGTGGTAACTGGGATTGTCTGCTGATCCGCATGCGAAAATTTTACCCAACAATCCAAGGCGTGTACCGCAGGGGCCGCTTGAGCCGGCCTATCGGAGCGGAGCTGGCGCGCAAAGACCAATCCCAATCCTTCCTTTCCAATGTGGTGACGAATCGGAAGCGAGGGGGTGTTCCGATTTGCGCGGTGGCAAAAAGGTCATTGTCCGCCAGCAGCAAGCGCCGGTGTCTTGTCCACCGTTACTGTCTTCCCCCGGCAAACCCGCTATAGAGGCTCGATGCCGCTGTTCAATCCCAAGACGATCGAGAAGGCGGTCGCCGCCGCGAGGTTCGAGCCGTCCCAAGAGCAGTTGGCGGCGGCGGCGGCGTGGGCCGATGGCCTCAGGTCGGGGAAGCTCCAGGCGATCAAGGAGACGGCGCTCTATGGCGATTTCCGCCAGCGCATCCTGAAGGAACTGCTGGGCTACAGCAGCGTCACCGACGGCGACGAGTTCTCCGCCGCCGAGAACGAGCCCATCGGGTCGGGCAGCGTCGAATTCGCATTGGGTCAATTCTCGGCCGAACAAAGGCAGGTACTGGCGCCGCTCGAGTTGAAGGACGCATCGACCGATCTCGACGCCATCATGCCCGGTCGCCACAAGACGCCGGTGCAGCAGGCGTGGGATTACGCCGCCGACGCCAAGGGCGCGCAATGGGTGCTTGTCAGCAACTACGCCGAACTACGGCTCTACGCGTTCGGCTACGGCCGGGACGTCTATGAGTCGTGGCGGCTCGAACAACTCGATGATCCAACGGAACTCGCCCGGTTCCATATGTTGTTGAGCGCAGACAACCTGGTCAATGGCGAGACACAACGATTGCTGCAGGCGAGCGAGCGCGAAGACAAGGACA
This sequence comes from uncultured Hyphomicrobiaceae bacterium, assembly GCA_964454415.1. Taxonomy (GTDB): domain Bacteria; phylum Pseudomonadota; class Alphaproteobacteria; order Rhizobiales; family Methyloligellaceae; genus JAJFHN01. Next base: position 3,801 of record CAYVYD010000126.1, read on the forward strand.
TCACCGACAAACTCTATGACGATTACCGGAAACTGCGCACAAATCTGATTCAGACCATCGCCGACCAGAACAGGTCCATATCGGGCGAGGAAGCCATTGGGCATGCGCAAAGGATACTCGACCGCATCCTGTTCGTGGCCTTCGCCGAGGACCAGGCGCTGCTGCCGCGCGGCACGCTCAAGCGGGTCGCCAAGGAGCACATGGGCACGCTGTTCGATCCCCACCGGGCGATCTTGACGCAAAACCTCTACGGCGTGGACGTGAACGCGGAATCGGTGGAGATCACCAAGCTCTCGCTGTGGCTGCGCACGGCCAAGCGCGGCGAGGCGCTGCAAAGCCTGCGCGCCAACATCCGCACCGGCAACAGCCTGATCGAGGATTCCGATTACCACTTCCGCGCCTTCGCCTGGCGCGAGGCGTTCCCGGAAATTGTCGAACAGGGCGGCTTCCACATCGTGATCGGCAATCCGCCCTATGTGCGGATGGAACTGATCAAGCCGTTCAAGCCCTATCTCGAGAAGCGCTACGAGGTGGTGAGCGACCGCGCCGATCTCTACTGCTATTTCTACGAGCTCGGCTTCCGGCTTTTGCGCGAGGGCGGAAAGCTCGGCTTCATCTCATCGTCGAGCTTCTTCCGCACCGGCTCGGGCGCGCCGCTGCGGCGCTATCTGGCGGAGAAGGCGCGACTCGAATCGGTGGTCGATTTCGGCGATCTGCAACTCTTCGAGGGCGTCACCACCTATCCCGCCATCGTGACGATGGCCAAGACCCGTTCGTCCTCGGGTTGCTCAATTCAAAAGTCAGTTGGTTCCATATCACAGGTCTTTCACCAGCAGTTCGGGGCGGTTTCCATGAGATGCGAGTGCAGTACGTGGAGACCACCCCCGTTCCCGATGCGACCAAAAAAGAAAAGAGCGAGATCGCTCAATTGGCAAAAAGTGCCCAGAGCAATGCGGAAAAAAGATACTATAACCAGCAAGCCGTCCGCCGCCGCATCCCCGATTTGTGCCCGAAGGACCGGGAGCCGAAGCTCTCCGCCAAGCTGAAGGACTGGTGGAGGCTCGACTTCGGCGAGTTCCGCGCCGAGATCAAGAAGCGGTTCAAGGCCGACATCCCCGTCGCCGAGCGCAACGATTGGGAGCGTTACCTCGAAACGGAGCGGGGGAAGGTCGAGAAGCTGTCGCGGGAAATCGCCGAATTGGAGACCGAGATCGACCGGCGGGTCTATCGGCTGTTCGAGCTGACCGGCGACGAGATCGAGCTGCTCGAAGCCTCCCTTGAGGGACAAGTCTAACCGCCAAGGCCCCAACGCTTCCACGAGCCCCATTACGCGCGATACACCCGCGTCTACCTCGACGCGATGTTCACCGCCGCCGCCCTCGCGCTCAAGGACGAAGCCCAAGCGTTCCTGTCGAAGGTGGTGCCCCTCGCCTTCGCGGGGACGGGCTCTGGGGAAAAGCGGAGGCTTCGTCCCGACCGCTCCGCGCTTCCACAGGGGTAGGCATCGGAGCGTCTCACTCGACATCGCTTTTTGCGAGCAGGCCGGATGGCGAGGTTTCGAGCGCGGAGGCGATCTTGACAATCACGTCGAGCGAGGGATTGCGCGTGCCGCGCTCGATCCCTGAGATGTAGGTCCGATCAAGACCCGTCTCGAAGCCGAGCTGCTCCTGGGTGAGACCCAGCTTCTCGCGCCTTGCCCGAACGTTGCGCCCCAGCAGGTTTCGATAATTCTCCACCCGGCCATTGGCGACCGATTGTGGACTTATCGTCTACGGACTATAAGTCACATTTTCCTTTTCTCCGAAGTCCATCCGCGTTATCGAAGACGGCGAGGGGTGGAAGACCCGCCCGATCTTGCCGGAGGACGTCCGTTGCGCGATCCATATTCTCCCGGCGCCGGCGCGCTGGACCAGCGGGCCGTCTCCGCGCTCATTCGCAAGCTGCTCGGCCTGCTGAAGGCCGAACGGCTCTGCGAGGACCGCTGGCGGCTGCCCGACGACACGATCATCGCCGGCAGCATCGCCGACATGGCGCGCAGCGTCGATTGCGTGAAGCAGCTCGAAGCCTATGCCTACCGGGCGAAACCGCACGAAGCCGGAGAGGACGAGCTCATGATCGTTGCGGAATACACCGGCGCCGGCTGGCGGGCGTCGATCACGCCGTTCATCGGTTGCGGAGCAAAGCACGAATCCGGCCTGCACCCCAGCGAGGCGCTCGCCCGGATCGACGCCCTCGCCGCCTTTTGCGCGGGTTCGCGCCGGCGGTGAGGCCCGGCGAAAAGGGGCGAGGCGGCGGTGGCGCCGCCCTCCAAGCCGCCCCGCCCCAGTGGATGCCCGGAACAAGTCCGGGCATGACGAAAGAGGAAAGAGGGGCAGGGCATGGCATCGCCCGTGGAGGCCGCCACCGCCCATTTGGGTTCCCGCCCGCGCGGGGAGGCTCCCGCCGCCGCTATCGGATCAGCACCCCCCCAGTGGATGCCCGGAACAAGTCCGGGCATGACAAGGAGGAGGGGACGGGCTCGGGGAGCGGGTGCGAGGCGACCGCCGCCGCCCTCCAAGCCGGACCGCCCCAGTGGATGCCCGGAACAAGTCCGGGCATGACGAAAGAGGGGCTGGGTACGCCGGGAGGAGGAGATAGGCTCGGGGCGCGTGTGTGAGGGGGGTGGCGCCGGGCCCGGTGCAGACAACGCCCGCCATAGCCGGTAATCTAATGGCGACGGCCGCGGGCCCGCTCCCGCAGGGCCGCCATCGGAGCGTCCTGAACAAGGAGGTGAATGATGGGCATCGCAATGACCTTGAAGCAATATCTGGAGGACCACGGCGTCGACTACGATCTGACGACGCACGAGGAGACCGGCTGCTCCTCGGACACCGCCGAGGCGGGCCGGGTGCCGGGCGATCAACTGGCCAAGGGCGTGCTGATCAAGCGCGCCAAGGACTATCTGCTCGCCGTGGTGCCGGCCTCGCGCCACGTGGCGCTCCCGGCGCTCGGCGAGTGGCTGAGGCAGCCGGTGTGCATGGCGACGGAAAAGGAGATCGGCGCGCTGTTCGGCGACTGCGACCGCGGCGCGATCCCGCCGGTCGGCGCCGCCTACGGGGTGAAGGCGGTGGTCGACGACCGCCTCGAGGGCCAGCCCGACATCTATTTCGAGGCCGGCGATCACCGCACGCTGGTGCATCTCACCGGCGAGCAGTTCCACCGGCTGATGGAAAAGGTGCCGCACGAGCGGATCGGCGACTGAGGGCGCCACCGCCCATTTGGCTCCCCGCCCGCGCGGGCGGGGCGGGCACCGCCGTCCTGGCCGCATTGCCCGATTGGATGCCCGGAACGAGTCCGGGCATGACTGGGGGTGCAAATACCCATGTCCTCGTCACCGCCGGGCTCGTCCCGGCGGTCCAATGGGGCGCTCGCGACGGGCGCGGTGGCCTAGGCCGCACCACTGGACGCCCGTGGACTTCCTTATGCCCTCCAAGCCTCCCCGCCCCAGTGGATGCCCGGG
>CAYVYD010000127.1:0-7281 GCA_964454415.1 uncultured Hyphomicrobiaceae bacterium
GCAACATGATCGCCGAGGCCGCGATCGCCATGGAGATGGGGGCCTCGGCGGAGGATCTGGCGCGCACCTGCCACGCGCATCCCACCTTGACCGAGGCGGTGAAGGAGGCGGCGCTCGCCGTCGGCAAGCGCGCGCTGCACATGTGAGGGACCGGCCGGGTCCGGCCGGGACCGGCTAGAGCACGCCCTCCTCGGAGTCCTCGACCGAATAGCCGAGCTGCTCCAGCCCCTCCTCGAGGAAGTCCGCGAGCAGCGGGATGCCGAGCAAATACTGCTCCGTCGGCGTGGTCTGCTCGGCCTTTGCCGTCGCCACCGCCTCAAGAAACTCGTCCGCCGAATAGGTGCCGCGTCCGACCCAGGCGAGCGCCACCAGATGGGCCTTCTCGTCCTCGTTGAGGCCGGCGATGAAGTCGGCGACCTCGCTCAAGGTGGCGTCGCTCAAGCGGTCCTCGAGAATGCTCTCGGCGTCGTCCTCGGCGTCCGAGCCCTCGCCCTCGTCCCAGCTCGCGACCTTGGAATCGTATTCTCGCGACTTGACGATCACGTGGGCGACCTTGGCGGGTGAGATTTCGAGCATCACGGGACCCTTCGATTGCTGCGGCGAACCGTCCCCAGGATAGCCCGTTTGCCGGACGTTGAAGGAGGTTTTTTTCGCGCCGGCCGGCCGGCCGAAAAAGCGTTATTCGCCGAGCCGGATCAGCCGCAGCTCGCCCTTGGGGAGGTCGGGCACCGCGACCAGCAGCCCGCCGCCGTCGGCGACAACGCAGAAATCGGCCGGGCCCGAGAAGCCCTCTGCCAGCGGCCGCAGGCCGGTCTTGGCGTTCCACAGGCCGAGCGATCCGCTGTTCCAGTCGGTGAGCATGAGATCGCCGTCCTCGAAGCGGTAGAGGCCATCGAGCCGGCCGAGCCCCTCGGCGATCTCTTCAGGCGCGCCGCCCGGCGCCAGCCGGTAGAGGCCGCGCGGTTCGTCGGCCGATTTGAAGCCCGCCAGCAGCAGCCCACCGTCCGCGTCCGGATAGAGCCCGTTGGGAAAGATCGATTTCCCGGCGAGCGCGCGGCTCACCTCCGGCGCATTCCCGGCCCCCAGAAAGTCGGCCGGCCTGACCCGGTAGAGCTGGTCGCCCCGGCTGTCGCTGATGTAAAGCGCGTCCCCCGCCACCGCCACGTCATTGGCGAATTCGATGCCCGGCAGGTCGACCTTGCGCCCCGCCTTGGTCTTGGTGTCGAACACCCACACCGCGTCGATGTCGCTGACCCAGAGCTTGCCATCCGCCGCCCAGACGCCCTTGGGCTTGTGCAGCGTCTGGCCGGGCGCGGGAAGGAAGCCGCGCTCTATCACCTTGCCGTCGAGGCCGACCTTGCTGATGCGGCCCTTGCCGTCCTTCAGCGTGGGCTCGAGCTTGGAGCCGAACTCGCTCACATAGAGCACGCCCGCCTGCGCGTCGCAGGCGGCGGATTCGGCGAATTTGAAGCCGGTGACGGTTTGATCCGACGTGACCTTCAGGTCCTTGGCCGATAGGGGTGCCGGGCAGGCGGTCAGCAGACCGGCCAGGCAGCCGAGCGCCAGCGTGGCGCGTAAAATGGCATGGGTGATTGCTCTCTTCACGACTGACATCCTCCCTTGGATCTTTTCCCGGTCCCCGCCCTCTGCCGCGCCCTTTAAAAATCGAACGGCCCCGCATCCATCACCGCGCGCGGCAGCCAGGTCTCGTGCAGGTGGAACCATTGCAGCTTGATCGGGTCGGCCGAGAGGATGCGGAAGACGGCGCTCGAGAACCGGGCGTTGTTGGCGGGCTTGGAGTTGACCGCGTTCTTCTGCCACTCCTCGTAATTGACGAGCAGATGCCCGGGGCAGTCGAGCGGGCGCAGCCGCACGTTGCGGATCTGGACGCCGAAGCCCGGGCTCTTGCCGTAGCCCCGGCGCACGCCGTCGATCAGGCCTTGCTTGCCCATAACGGTGCCGCCCGGATAGGCGAGCTGGAAGTCCTCGGCCAGCCGCGCGCCGTGGCGGGCCTCCAGAATCTCCTCGCTATTGGGGCAGGTGCCCTGGAACCAGTCGCCGAAGAAGGCGTGGAACGCCTCGATCTCCTCCCGCGCGGCGGCGAGCAAGGCCTCCTGCCTCAATTGGGCCATGGCTCTCCCTCCCTAAAAGGTCTCGACCCAGGGCCGCAGCTCGACCTCCCAGGCCCAGGCCGAGCGCGGCTGCCTGTAGACGTCGAGATAAGTCTGGGCGATGGCGTCGGGCTCGAGCCAGACGTCGGGCTTCTCGGGCGTATTGATCCGCCCGCCCGCCGGATTCGCCACGCCGCCGTCGATGACGAAATGGGCGATGTGGATGTTCTGCGGGTGCAGCTCCCGCGCCATCGACTGCGCCAGGCCGCGGAGCGCAAACTTGGCCATGGCGAAGGGCGCCGACTTGGCGTAGCCCTTGACGCTCGCCGAGGCGCCGGTGAAGAAGATCGCGCCCGAGCCCTGCTTCACCATCCGCTTGGCGGCGGCCTGGGCGACGAGAAATCCGCCATAGGCGCCCGTCATCAGCGCTTCGCGCACGCCGTCGCGGTCGAGCTCGGCGAGCGGCCCGCTGAAGCGCCGCGAGGGGTTGAAGAGCACGAAATCGAGGCTTTCGAAGGCCTTGTCCGTCTGCGCGAACATCGCTTCCACGGCCTTGGGATCGCTCGCGTCGCACTGGAAGGTGAGGGCGTCGGTCTCGCGCGCGAGACCGGCGAGCTTGTCGGTGTCGCGCGCCGCAAGCCCCAGCCGCATGCCTTCGCGGGCGAACGCCGCCGCGACCGAGGCGCTGATGCCGGCGCCGGCGCCGACGATGAGACCGTAGCCGGTCATCGAGCTCCTCCCCTGTTCGAGCCCTCGAGCCGGTTCCATGGTGCATGCTCGCGGTGCTTAGCGCAACGCGCGTGCAAATGGGATGAGGGAGGCTATTTATTAGGTCTATGACCTAGCGCGCGCGGGGATGAGCGTCGTCGTAGATCTTGATGAGATGCGCGGCGTCGACTTCCGTATAGACCTGGGTGGTCGAGAGGCTGGCGTGGCCCAAGAGTTCCTGGATTTCGCGCAGATCGGCCCCGCTGCCCAAGAGATGCGTGGCGAAGGAGTGGCGGAGCGCGTGCGGCGTCGCCGTCGAGGGCAGGCCCAGGGCGCCCCTCAGCCGCTGCATTAGCAGTTGGATGAGGCGCGGGCTCAGCCGCTTGCCCTGCCGGCCGACGAAGAGCGGTCCCTCGGGCGCGAGCCCGTAGGGGCAGAGATTGAGATAGCGCTCGACCGCCTGCTGGGCGACGGGGAGCACGGGCACGGCGCGCGTCTTGCCGCCCTTGCCGGTGATCCTCAAGATATCGCGCCCGCCCACGGGCGCCTCGCCGCGGTCGAGCCCGAGTGCCTCGGAGATCCGCAGGCCCGAGCCGTAGAGCAGGGTGATTACGGCGGTGTCGCGGGCGACGGTCCATTCGGGCGCGCCCGCCGCCGCCCCGGCACGCGCGCCCTCCACGATCCCCTTGGCCTGGGCCTCGCCCACGGGCTTGGGCACCGAATGGGCGGTCTTCGGGAGCGACACGGAAGCGAGCGCGTCGTTCTTGGCGAGGCCACGGCGCTCCAAGAATGCGAAGAAGACGCGGAGCGCCGAAAGCGACCGCGCCAGCGACCGGCTGGAGACGCCCTGGCGCCGCCGCTCGGCGAGGAAGGCGCGGAAGTCGCGGGGCGTGAGACGGGCAAGCGCGGCGAGATCGGCCGCCCTGCCCAGATGGGCGGCGAGAAAGGCGAGGAACTGCTTGAGGTCGCGGCCATAGGCCTCGCGCGTCTTTTCGGCGAGATGCCGCTCGGAGTCCAGGTGATCGAGCCAGGCGCGCGCGGCGCCCGCCACCTCGCCCGCCGCTATGCCTATGGAATCGCCTTGCGTCAAATGCCGCTCCCGGCCGCCTATCAAAGGATAGATTGCCCCGTCTTCTTCCAGTCGGCGAGGAACGCCTCGAGCCCCTTGTCGGTGAGCGCGTGCTTGATGAGCTCGCGCAGCACCCTTGGCGGCACGGTGGCGACGTCGGCGCCCGCCATCGCCGAGCGCTTGACGTGATCCTCGCTGCGGATCGAGGCCGCCAGGATCTGGGTGCCGAGCTCGTCGTAATTGTCGTAGATCGTCCGGATCTCGCGGATCAGCTCGATGCCGTCCTCGCCGATGTCGTCGAGCCGGCCGATGAAGGGCGAGATGTAGGTGGCGCCCGCCTTGGCCGCGAGCAGCGCCTGGTTGGCGCTGAAGCAGAGGGTGACGTTGACCGCGGTGCCGCCTTGGGAAAGCGCCCGGCAGGCCTTCAGCCCCTCCCAGGTGAGCGGCACCTTGACCGCCACGTTTTCGGCGATTCCGGCGAGCGCGCGCCCCTCCTCGATCATGGCGTCGGCCTCGAGCGCGGTCACCTCGGCGCTCACCGGTCCCTCGACCGCGGCGCAGATCTCCTTCACCACGTCCTTGAAGGCGCGCCCGGTCTTGGCCACCAGCGAGGGATTGGTGGTGACGCCGTCGACGAGGCCGGTCTCGGCCAGCTCGCGGATCTCGTCGATGTCGGCGCTGTCGACAAAAAATTTCATGGGTGCGGTCGCTCCCCGATCGGGCGCTTCGCGTGAGCCGCCCGCAGGCTAGTATTAGACGCTGATTCTTCAGCTTGTCTTAAACTAACCGGTTTGAAGGCGCGCGGCATCCCTTGTCCGACCTCACGACCATAGCAGTCCTGCTTCCCCTGGCGCTGGAGACCCCCTACGACTATGCGGTCCCCGAGGGGCTGGTTGTGGCGCCGGGCGACTTCGCGCGCGTGCCCCTGGGGCCGCGGGAGATGATCGGCGTGGTCTGGGAGGGCGCCCTCAACGAAGGCCGCCCGCCGGTGGAACCGGCCAAGCTGCGCCCCGTCGTCGAGCGCCTCGACGTGCCGCCCCTGCCGCGCGGCTCGCTCGAGTTTGCCGAATGGGTCGCGCGCTACACCCTGGCGCCCGCCGGTATGGTGCTGCGCATGATGATGAGCGCGCGCGAGGCCTTCGCCCCGCCCAAGCCCGTTTACGGCTACCGGCTGGCGGGCGCCGCGCCAGATCGCCCCACCAAGCCCCGCGCCCGGGTGCTCGAGGCCGCCGCCAACGGCCTCATCTGGCCGAAGACCGCGCTCGCCCAGGCGGCGGGCGTGAGCACGGGCGTCATCGACGGGCTGGCGGCGGCGGGGAGCCTCGTCAAGGAGGTGATGCCGCCCGCGTCCTGGCCGCTGCCCGATCCAGATCACGCCAGCGTGGAGTTGACGCCGGCTCAGGCCGAGGCGGCGGAAGAGCTGATCGCCGCGGTCGAAAACGGCGCCTATTCGGTCACCCTGCTCGACGGCGTCACCGGCGCCGGCAAGACGGAAGTCTATTTCGAGGCCGTCGCCGAAGCGCTCCGCCGAGGAGTTCAAGCGCTCATCCTGCTGCCCGAGATCGCGCTTACGGGGCAATTCATCGCCCGCTTCGAGGCCCGCTTCGGCGTTGCCCCATGCGCCTGGCATTCGGAGCTGACGCCGAACCAGCGGGGACGCGCCTGGCGCGCGGTGGCGAGCGGCGAGGCGCGCATCGTCGCCGGCGCCCGCTCGGCGCTGTTTCTGCCCTTCCGCTCGCTTGGTCTCATCGTCGTCGACGAGGAGCACGACCCCGCCTTCAAGCAGGAGGAACGCGTCAACTACCACGCCCGCGACATGGCCGTAGTGCGCGGCTCGCTCGGCGGATTTCCGGTGGTGTTGAGCTCGGCCACGCCCTCCATCGAGAGCCACGTCAACGCCGATCAGGGCCGCTACCGCCGCATCATTCTTCCCGCCCGCTTCACCGGCGCAGCGCTCCCCGACATCACCGCCATCGACATGCGCAAGGACCCGCCCGAGCGCGGCCGCTGGCTGAGCCCGGTGCTGGTGGCGCGGATCGAACAGGCGCTGGACGAAAAGCAGCAGGCGCTGCTGTTCCTCAATCGGCGCGGCTACGCCCCGCTCACCCTTTGCCGGGCCTGCGGCTTCCGTTTCGAATGTCCCAATTGCTCGGCCTGGCTGGTAGAGCACCGGTTCCGCCGGCAGCTCCAATGCCACCATTGCGGGCTGACCATGCCGGCGCCCGCCGCCTGCCCGCAATGCGACGCCGAGGACGCGCTGATCCCCTGCGGGCCCGGCGTCGAGCGCATCGCCGAAGAGGTCTCCGAGCGATTTCCGCAAGCCCGCACCGCCATCCTTTCGAGCGATCTGGTGCCCAACGTCTCGGCGCTGCGCCGGATGCTCGAGCAGATCGCCCAGGGCCACGCCGACATCGTTATCGGCACCCAGCTCGTCGCCAAGGGCCACCACTTTCCGGGATTGGCGGTGGTCGGCGTCGTCGACGGCGACCTGGGCCTCGCCCAAGGCGATCCCCGCGCCGCCGAACGCACCTATCAGCTGCTGCATCAGGTGACGGGCCGCGCCGGGCGCGCCGACGTGGTGGGCTTCGGCTACATCCAGACCTACCGCCCCGACCACCCCGTGATCGAGGCGCTGGTCTCGGGCGACCGCGACCGGTTCCTCGCCCAGGAGATCGCCGCCCGCGAGGCCGCTGGATATCCCCCCTTCGGCCGGCTGGCGGCGCTCGTCGTCTCGGCGCGGACGCAAATCCAGGCCGAGGGCTTCGCCCGGGCGCTAGTGCGCGCGGCACCTCCCGCCGAGAAAATCCGCATCCTCGGTCCCGCCGAGGCGCCGCTCGCGGTGATCGCCGGGCGCCACCGCATGAGGATCCTCGTCAAGGCGCCGCGCGAGAGCGATCTCCAGGCCTATATGCGGGCCTGGCTTGAGCAGGGCCCCAAGCCCAAGGCGGGAGTGCAGCTCGGCGTTGACATCGACCCCTATAATTTCCTGTGAACGCGGACGACTTCGTGGTCAGTCCCTGACGCGCTCCTCGCCCGAGATCACCACGAAGCGCTGGCCGCGGATGCGCCCGATCATGGTGAGGCCAGCCTTGCGGGCGAGCTCGACGCCCCAGCTCGAAAAGCCCGAGCGCGTCAGCAGGATGGGCACCCCCATCTTGACCGCCTTGATCACCATGCCGTGGGTGAGGCGGCCGGTGGTGTAGAGCATCTTGTCGGCGCCGTCGATCCCGTTCAGCACCATGTGGCCGGCGATCATGTCCATGGCGCCGTGGCGGCCGAGCTCCTCCACATAGACCAGCGGTTCGTCCTCCTCGCACAGCACGCAGGCGTGCAGCGCACCCGCCTTCTGGTAGAGCGAGGGCGTGGCGTTGATGGCGTTTTGCAGTTGGAACA
>CAYVYD010000128.1:0-7206 GCA_964454415.1 uncultured Hyphomicrobiaceae bacterium
TAGAGCGGCCCCGCCGCCAGCATGCCGCCCCCCATGGCGATGCCGGCGGTGACCGCGGCATAGAGCCCTTGGGCGGTGGCCGCGCGGTCCTCGGGGACGGCCTGGGCGATGAAATGCAGCGCCCCCAAATGGGCCGCGCCGAAGGTCAAGCCGTGCAGCAACTGGACGGGCAACAGCACGCTGAGCGGCGGATCGTACGCCATCGCCAGCCACCGCAGGACGGCGGCGAGTCCGGCGAGGGTCATCAGCCGGGGCGAGCCGATGGCCTCGACGATGCGTTTGGAGACCAGGAACAGCGCGATTTCGGCGACGACCCCGGTCGCCCAAAGCTGGCCGATGACCGTTTCGGAGATGCCGATGGAGCGCCAGTGGATCGTGCCGAAGGCGTAATAAAGGGCGTGGGCGCCTTGAACCGTGCTGGTGGCGAACAGCATCAGCAGGAAGAGCGGCGAGCCGAGCAGCGCGAGCGCGTCGCGCACGCGGATGCGGGGCTGGTCGATCGCCGCCTTGAGGCGTCCCTCGCCGGTGGGCTTGGGAAGCGCGAACGCGGCCGCGACGACGATCGTCAAGGCGCCCAGGAACATGACGATGGCGGCGTCGGCGCCGGCGCGCTCGATCGCCGCGCCGCCGAAGACGGTGACGGCGATGAAGCTCAAGGATCCCCACAGGCGCATGCGGCCGTAGTCCAACCCCTCCAGGCGCACCCCCATCATGGCTATGGTTTCGGTGAGCGGCATGATCGAGACCCAGAACAGCGCGAAGACGACCGTCACCGAGAACACCGCCCAAAAGGAGGTGGAGGGAACGAACCAAAGGCTCGAAAGCAACGCGCCGGAGGCGAGCGCGATCACGAACCGCCGCCGGTCGCCGTTGCGGTCGGCGGCGAAGGAGACGACCGGCGTCACCAGAATGCGGACGAAAAGCGGGGTCGCGAGGATCAGGCCGATCTCGCCGGCGCCGAGGCCCCTGGCATCGAGCCAAAGGGGAAAAAACGGCAAGAAGCAGCCGATCACCAGAAACACGGCGCCGTAGAAAATGGCCAAGCGCACGGCAAAGGTCATCGGCGCACTCCCAAGCAAAGGCGCCGAAGATCGGCACAAGCAGGCCCAATTGTTATCAACGAATCCCTAATAGTTATCCTCCACCATCGAATGAATTCATCCGAATCGCCCTACAATTTCAGAGTTTTGCCCGCAACCCCATCGAGAAAATGAACTCCGCATCGCCTCCTTCCCCCATTCGCGACTCCGATTACGACGCGCTGGAGACCGCCCTCGCGCAAACCACGCGCGGCCGCTGGTTTCTCGCCGAATATGTGCGGCGGCACCAGCCCGCCGAATTTGCCATGCTGCGCGACGCGCTGCAGAAGCTGGAGCGGGTGGTCGCGTCGCCGTCGGCGACGCCCACCCGGGACGTATTGCGCCGCGACCTCATCGAAATGAGCGAAGCGGTCGGGCGCACCCAACGCGAAATAGCGGCGCTCGCCCCCCCTGGACCCGCGGGCGGCTGGGCGGCGAACGCGGCAGCGGGGCTCGACGCCATGGTCCCGGCCGCCAAGAGCGCGAATGCGGCGATATTGCGGGCGGCAGAGGACATTCAGGAAGTCGCCTGGCAACTGCGTGAAAAAGGCATGGACGAGGGCGCCGGCAACCGACTCGAAAAACAGGCAAGAGAAATTTATTCGGGTTGCGCGGCGCAGGATGTCAACGCAAAACGGATGGAAAAGATCATCGAGGTTCTGCGTTTTCTCGAATCCCGGGTCAGCGAGATGATCAAGATTTGGGGCCTCGAGCCGATCGACACCGACATCGAAATGCCCGAAGCCCACGGCGTGCACGTCGATCTGCTCGACGATCCCCGGCCCGTGGGCCAGGACCCGCAGACGAGCAGCGTCGATCTGATGGTCGAGGTGGAGGCCATCGACCGGGATATCGACGACATCGGCTAGCGGGCAGCGGCTTCAACGAAAAAATTCATTCACCACCCTTGAAAGCCGAAGCGCGGCCCACCAGATGATGGGAGACCAACCGGTTCCCCCTAAAGCGTCCCTCGTTTTGACGCTTAAGAACCCCCCTATATCCCGGGCTCGTCCGGGATATTTTTTTGTCTCTCAGCACGCCATCCCGACGATCGACGACGAGATCACCGACGACGGGACCACGGCCGCCGGCGCAAAGAAAAACCGGGCGGAAAACCGCCCGGCCGCAATCTTTCGGGGATGCGGAAGCCGCTTAGGCGAAGCGCTTCCAGGTGACGATGACCTTGGCGCCGACGGGGACGCGGTCGTAGAGGTCGACGATGTCGGTGTTGTAGAGCCGCACGCAGCCATGCGATACCTCCTGGCCGACGGTCCAGGGCGCGTCGGTGCCATGAATGCGGTAGAGCGTGTCACCCAAATAGAGCGCGCGGGGGCCGAGGGGGTTGTAGGGATGGCCGCCGGGCATGGAAACGGGGAGCTCGGGATTCTCGCGGCGCATATCCGGCGTGGGGGTCCATTTCGGGTTCACGACCTTGCGGCTGACGTGGGAGATTCCCGACCAGCGCGCCTCGCCCGTCGGCGTGCCGACGGGATAGCTGATGGCGACGCCCGGCTCGGATATGAAATAGAGCCGACGGTCGCTGAAGCTCACCACCACGGTGCCGAGGGCGTATTCGCGGCTGAAGGGCACCCTCTGCTTGCCGCTGACCCTGTCCCAATCCACGTTGTTGGCGTTGTTCTTGCCGAACAGGAAGCGGAAAATGCCGGCCGAGGCGGATTGGGGGGTCGCCGCCAGCATGACGGCGGCAAGGGCGAGCACCGCAAAAGTGCTGATGATGCGTGCTGCGGAAAGAGAAGAAAAGCGCATGACTGCCCCCTTTTCTAGCGTCTGCTATTTTGGGTTCCAGCCGTTAAGGAACCCGTTCCCTGGCCTTGTTTTCCGGCCTTTCCTGGTTCTTTGGTTAACCAGATGTTAACGAAATAGGTGGGTGGGCCAGCGCGCGCGTTCAAGGGGTTTGCGGCAAAAAAAAGGCAAAAAAATTAGCGTCATTTAAAAAAACTAATTAGATTCAATGGCTTAAAAATTATTTTGCCTCGATTTCGCCCCATTCCGGCCGGCGTCCGAGGAACGCGGGACCGCCCGTGACGGCGGCCAACGGAAACGCTTCAATCCGGTGCGGAAAGGCTCTAATCTCGCCGCCGCCGCGGCCGATTTCCGGCGCGCAAGGCAACTGGCCACGAGGGAAACGGTCAAGGGACTCCATTGCATGACGGCGTATTCACGGATGGCGAGGCTGGCGTGCGGCGCTTTGCTGATCGGCGCGCTTTCCACCCGCGCGCTCGCCAGGCCCGATCAAGTGCAATACGTCTTTTCCGGCCAATGCCACGGCCTGTTGCATTGGGTCAGCCTGCTCTACGACCGCTCCGACAACGTCGTCTCGACGGTGATCGTGCGGGCCAAATGCCCCTATGACGACATCCAGTCCTTCCGCATCTTCAGGAACACCGACATTCAGGTGAATCTGGGGGGACGGTTCAGCGACATCATCAAGCAATCGGGCATCGACTACTTCATCGACGGGACCATCGTCTCGGCCAATCACGCGACGCTGAAGCAAAAGGGGCCCAAGACCGCCCTGACATGCGGAAAGCCCGACATCGTCGGGCCGCGTCTCAGGGCCGAGATCTGCAGCCAGTTCAAGCTGACGGCACGAAGCCCGGAGGCGCCTTGAGCGCGCCTGGCCGATCAGGTGAGCGCGCCGTCAATTCTGGTCAAGCCCAGGGACCATGGTCATAATGTCATCGCGAACGTGTTCCAATCGACGGCCAAGGGCTGGTTTCGAACCAAGGGGGTTGAGGATGAAGATCAGAGTGCGTGGATTGGTGCTTGGGGCGGCAATCGCCGCCGTGACGGCGGTAATGGCGGGCGGGGCGCAGGCGGCGTGCTACGTGGTGTCGCGGACCAATGACGGGTTCAACAAGGCCTCGGCGATCGCCGCCTCGCAAGGCGCCTTCGACGCCGGGCTGCCGAGCTACATGCGGCAGCGCGGCTGGCGGCGGATCACCAGCGTGCGCGCGCACGCGGTGAGACCCGATCCCCTTTGGAAAGCGGTCCGCACCAGCGTCCCGCGCTCGATGATCCTAATGCCCATCGTGCGCACCAGACGCCATTACACGGTGTGCTGGCCGGGCGTGGTCTCGCCGGTGGTTTGCACCACCGGCGCGACGGTCTGCGGCCGTTAGCGGCGCGGGACCAGCGCCGCGGCCGCACTTCCGTTCCTCAGCGACCCCGAGCGGACGGGGCGCCGCCGCCATTCTTCACGCAGACGACGTTGTCGATGAATTCGCGGGCGCAATTGGCCCAACTGTACTTAAGCGCGTGGGCGCGGCAGCGCGCGGGGTCGAGCTCGAGGGCGGCGCGCGCCGCCTTGCCGAGGTCGGCGTCGAGCACGCCGACGCGGGCCCCGCCGACCACATCCTTGGGGCCGGTCACCGGATAGGCCGCCACCGGCACGCCGCTGGCCAGGGCCTCCAGAAGCACCAGGCCGAAGGTATCGGTGCGGCTCGGAAAGACGACTACATCGGCGCTGGCGTAGTGGCGAGCGAGCTCCTCGCCGAATTTGGGGCCGGTGAAGCGGGCCTGCGGATATTTGAGCCGCAGCTCGGCGAGCTGGGGCCCACCGCCGACGACCACCTTGGTGCCCGGAAGGTCGAGGCCCAAAAAGGCCTCGATGTTCTTTTCGACGGCGACGCGGCCGACATAGAGAAAGACCGGGCCGCCGCCGAAGAGCCGCTGCCTGACGGGTTTGAAGATTTCGGTGTCGACGCCGCGCGACCATTTGAGGATGTTCCTGAAGCCGCGCGCCTCGAGGTCCTCCGCCATCGAGCGGGTGGAGACCATGACGCCGCTACCCGAATTGTGGAAACGCCGCTGAAAGGCGTAGCACCAGGACTGGCCCATGCGGAACCGGGCGGAGACATATTCGGGGAAGCGGGTGTGATAGCTGGTGGTGAAAGGCATTCCCGCCTTTCTGCAATAGGCGCGCGTCATGAAGCCGATGGGCCCCTCGGTCGCGATGTGGATGCAGTCGGGCGAGGCTTCGGCGACGCGGCGGCCGATCTGGCCGGGCCGCACCAGGGAAAGCCGGATTTCGGAATAGGTGGGACAGGGCGCGGTGAAGAATTCCCGCGGCGTCACGAAGCTCAGCTCGGCGCCTAGCGCGGCGGCCTCCACCGCCAGGCGTTCATAGGTCCGCACCACGCCATTGGTTTGGGGATGCCAGGCATCCGTCGCCACCAGGATGCGCATCAGGCGGCGGCCTCGAGCTCCGTGGTTATCTTGGTGCGGAGCTCGGTGCGGTGGCCGGTCCTGTCCGCCCATTCGATGATCTCGAACTTACCGTCATGGGTTTCGCCGACCGCCGTGCAGCTCTCCACCCAATCTCCGCAATTCACGTAGAGCACGTCGCCGACGTGACGCATGGTGGCGTGATGGATGTGCCCGCACACCACGCCGGTCGCCTCCTGGCGGCGCGCCTCGGCGGCCAGTGCCGTCTCGAACTCGCCGATATAGTTCACCGCCCGCTTGACCCGGTGCTTCAAATAGGCCGATAGCGACCAATAGGGCAGGCCCATCAGGCGGCGCATCCAATTGACGCGGGTGTTGAGCCACAGCGCCAGGGCATAGGCCCAGTCGCCCAGGAAGGCGAGCCATTTGGCATAGCGCACGACGACGTCGAACTGGTCGCCATGGATGACGAGAAAACGGCGGCCGTCGGCGGTTTCGTGGATGGCGCGATGCATCACCTCGATGCTGCCGAAATGGGCGCCGCAATAGCCCCTCAGCGCCTCGTCGTGATTTCCCGGAATGAAGACGATGCGCGCTCCCTTGCGCGCCTTGCGCAGCAGTTTCTGGATCACGTCGTTGTGGTCCTGCGGCCAATGGGCGCCGCGCTTGATGCGCCAGAAATCGACGATGTCGCCCACCAAGAAAATCGTCTCGGCGTCGTGATGGCGCAAAAAGTCGAGGAACAGCGGGGCCTGGCAGGCCCTGGCCCCCAAATGCACGTCGGAAATGAACAGCGCCCGGTAGCGCTGGGTTTGGTCGAAAACCGTCAATTTCACGTCCCTCTCGCAGTTCTTCTTCTCATGGGTCGCGGACTAGACAAGATTCATGTTTCACTCTTGTGACAGTCGGATGGGGCCATGAGCGGCGATGCAAGCCCTTAGAAACGCCGTCGAAAAGGCGATTGGCGCCCGCCTCGAGGAGGCCGCGCCGATGGCGGTCGGGTTTGGGTTCGCCGGTATGCGCGGCCGGCTCGAGGACGGCCGGCGGATTGCCGTCAAGGCCGATTCCGAAAGGCGCCCCGGTGGCCTCGCGCTGGTGGCCTTCATGCTCGAGGAGCTCCGGCGCCTGAGCGACCTGCCGGTCCCCCGCGTCATCCACGCCGGGGAGCATCTGCTGATCATGTCGTGGATCGACCACGACGGCGGCGGGCTCACCGCCGCAGGCGAGCGCCAGGCGGCCGAATTGCTCGCCGATCTCCACGCCAGGCGGTTCGAGCGGTTCGGCTATCGCCGCGACACGGTCATCGGCTCCCTGCTCCAGCCCAATGGCGAGATGGAGAGCTGGGTGGCGTTCTTCGCCGGGCGCAGGCTGATGCACATGGCGACCCGCGCCCACGGCGAAGGCGCCCTGCCCGATCGCCTGATGAGCCGGCTCGAGCGGCTGGCGGAGCGGCTCGGGGAGTTCCTCACCGAGCCCGATCACCCGGCGCTGATCCATGGCGATGTGTGGGGCGGGAACGTGCTCGCGCGCGGGGGCCACGTCGCCGGTTTCGTCGACCCGGCGATCTATGTGGCGCACCCCGAGATCGAACTCGCCTTCACAACCATGTTCGGCACATTCGGCACCGCCTTTTTCGACGCCTATGAGGCGCTGGCGCCGCTGGAGCCCGGCTTTCACGACACGCGCCGGCGGATCTACAATCTCTATCCCGCGCTGGTGCATCTGCGCCTGTTCGGCACGGGCTATCTGCGGCCGATCGAGGACACGCTGAGGCGGATCGGCATGTGAAGGCTGATTTCGCGGCGGGGGGGCGGCGAACAGGCCTCCAAAAGCAAGAAACCGGTCCGGATTGATCCGGACCGGTTTTCCCTGCATTTACGAGCGGAACCCTTTTGATTTGAAAAGTGCGGGTTCTAGCTCGCCCCCCGATTAACTTCTC
>CAYVYD010000129.1:0-7189 GCA_964454415.1 uncultured Hyphomicrobiaceae bacterium
CATGGCTCGGTTCTCTCGTGCCTCGTGAAGCCTGGCGCGGGCGCGGGGCCGTTTACGATTGGAACGGGGCGAGAACGAATCCCGTCCGAATCGCTGACTCAGGATGATTCAAGTTTCGTTCCCTACGATATCTAGTGTCGGCGGAGGAGGAGCGGCGGGTGCGGGGCGGCGGGTGCGCGTTTCACCGCCATGGCAGCCCGGCGGGAATTAACCAATTGCGTCGTTGTGGGATCCCTAATGCTTCGTGAACGTCGCTCCCTAGTCTTTACCTTCCTTTGGTAACGATGAGAAGATGGCGCGAACCTATTGTGGACGAATCAGGAGAACGCGGCCAGGCCGCCTTTGTTCTCCACCATATATAGGCGTCCGCTGCGTCGAATGCCCCAGCGAAGTCCCCGGCCCCCGCTCGCGCTGCCCGCGCAGCCGCCGGGGGGTTAACGCTTTCGCGGCAAACCCGTGCCAAATCGGCACTTTCGGGCGGGGGGAGAGGCGCCGCCTTACCGCACCAGCGCCATCTTGTTGCGTCCCGGCACGTTGACCTCGAACACCGTCGAGGTCGCCGTCGCCAGCCCGTAGGGCGTCGGCATCGACACGTGATAGGGCACGTAGACGTGGGTGCCCGGCACCGGAATGAACCAGGCCTCGATGTCGCGGTTGCGCCGCATGAACTCCAGCCCGTCATTGTCCGGCCGGTGGCCCGACACCGGCGAGTACATCACCCGGCAGACGAGCGCCGGGCCGGCATAGCCCCGCCGCCCCATCTTTTGAACCCGCACCGTCTTCTTGTGCGACAGCGTCAGGTTGAAGCGGTGCTTGCCGTCGAAGATGGCGATCTGCTGGCGGCACACCCCGGTATCGAGGCCGCCGCGCTTGGAGGAGGCCGGAACGAACACCGCGCTCAGCGGATCGAGCACGTCGGTGACGTCGCGCTTGGTGACTTCGATGCTGTTGGGATTGGGCCGCATCGGCGGCTGGGTCATCACCTGGCTCACCACGTTGCCGTCGAAATCCATCTTGAGGCGGCCGCTGCCCTGCTTGGTCTTGAAGTAGAGCGAATAGGCGGCGGGCCGCACGAAATCGGAGTCCAGGGTGCCCGAACTCGACGCCGTGCCGTCGAGCTTGAAGAACAGCCCGCGGATGATGAAGCCGAGCTCCAGGTTCGTCTTGCTCTCGATCGAGTACCGGTCGCCCTTGAAATTGACCCACGCCTTGAACTTGCCGAGGTCCATGCCGCCGAAGTGGATCTTGTAGATCGCGTGCAGTTTGGTGACGTCGGGCTGCGCCGCGGCCCGGTGCGGCAGGGCCGACCACGCCAATCCGAGCGCCACCGCCGCGCAGGCCCACAGCGCGCCGATCCGGCGACAGGGCCGGAGATGGAGACGGTGAAGAACGGTTCGCATGGGCGGTTGCGCCATCGGCGCTTGGTGGAACGGGCCGAATCTTCACATAGGAGCCGATTTAGTCATTTATGTGAAGGATTGTCTCGATCGCCCGCTTCCGTCGGTGATGCGCCGCGCCGCGGGCCGGCCCCCGCGCTCCCGGCCCTTGACGGCGGCTGGGGCCAACCCTATACCGGGCCGGCCCGTTCTCCCGGCAACGGGAACACCGGTAATTTGCGCATTGGGGCAGGGGCGTCGGCCCCGCCGCGAGCAAGGAGATGAGGCGATGGCACGGCGTTGCGAACTGACCGGCACCTCGGTGTTGACGGGCAACAATGTCAGTCACGCTCACAACAAGACGCGGCGGCGGTTCCTGCCCAATCTGTGCGAGGTCAGCCTGATGAGCGAGGCTCTCGGCCGCAAGGTCCGCCTCAAGGTGAGCGCCCAGGCGCTGCGCACCCTCGACCGGCGCGGCGGATTGGACGCTTTCGTCCTCAAGGCCAGGGACGCCGACCTCTCGCTGAAGGCCCGCCGTCTCAAGCGGCAGATCCGCAGGGCGACGCAGCCGTAATCGGGCCGATTGTCCCGGCTTCCAATCGAATGAACACGGGGGCGGCGCCTCGCCGCCGGGTGAGGCGTTACGGCTGCGCGCTCACCCGCTCTTCCCGGGCGACCGCGAATTGCAGCACGATCGTGCGCTGCAGGAAGCGGTTGAAATTGTCGTCCGAGATCAACGTCAGGATGGTCTCGCCGCCGGCGCCGCGATGCGCCGCGATGCCTTCCATGTTGTCGATGCCGAGACGTCCGTCGGCCTCGAACAGGACCTCGCCGCGCAGCAGCGCGCCGGCGCGGATGCCGGCGGCGGCGACGCGCCGGATGCGCATCTGGATGCCCTCCTCGTAACGGAACCGGCGCTCGAGCACGTAGAGGTCCCCCTCGGGCCCCACCGCCGCGTCGGTTACGTCGAAGCCCTTGAGGCGTTCGAGCGCGATTCCCCTGGCGCCGCTTCTGCCGATCAGCCATCCCCGGTGATTGCCGTGCCCGTCCAGGTTGCGCTCGCTGAGCGCGATCAGCCATCCCGCCGCCGGTCCGCGCGTGAGCAGCGCCGCCGCCTCGATGCCCATATTGGGGTCGGCGGCGCGCGCGGCGCCCGGCAGCATGCGCGTTTCGATCGGCGCGATTAGTCCGCCCTTCTCGAACGGCACGCGCTCGATCCTGTGACGGTTCTCATAGGCGACGAAGAGCGTCCGCCGGTCCCGCGCCCAAGTGATCGCCTCGGCGTCGCGGTCATCCGCACTTTCGATCGGGCGGCCGTCGCGCCCCAGAAGCGGGCCCGCCCGCAAATCGCTGACGCCGGCGATGCTGCCATCCCGGTAGGAGAAGGCGCCGCTGAACCACAGGCCGGCATCCGACACCACAACGAAGCCCGAGCCGCCGGGGTTGAGCGCCAGGCCGGACCAGCCGCCGAACACCGGCGAAGCCGCCGAGAGCTGCACGCCGCCCCGCCATTCGAGCTCGCCGAAGCGCGTCCGGTCGGGATCGGAGGAGTCGAGCGTGATGGGGCGTGAGACGACCGCAATGGCTTGCGGCTCGAAGCCGTCGAGCACGGGCTTGCGCGCCGAGAAGGCGTGTGGCGAGATCAGCAGCGCTATGCCCGCGATCGTCGCCCCGGTGAGGAATGGGCTGAACCCGTTTCTCAGCATGCTCGTTCCCGCCGGGCCTAATGCAGCCGGCCGCGCCGCGGCGCCCGCATCGGATGCCGCTGGCGGTCCTTGCGCGGGTAAGAGGTCTCGTCGAACAGCTCGGCGAGCTTGTCGGTCATCGCGCCCGCCAGCTCCTCGGCGCCGGTGATGGTGACCGCCCGGCGGTAGTAGCGCGTCACGTCGTGGCCGATGCCGATGGCGATCAGCTCGACCGGAGAGCGGGTTTCGATCTCCTCGATGACCTGGCGCAGGTGCCGCTCGAGATAGTTGCCCGAGTTGACCGAGAGGGTGGAGTCGTCCACCGGCGCGCCGTCGGAGATCATCATCAGGATGCGCCGTTGCTCGGACCTGCCGAGCAGCCGCCGATGGGCCCAGGCCAGCGCTTCGCCGTCGATGTTTTCCTTGAGCAGGCCCTCGCGCATCATCAGCCCCAGGTTGCGCCGCGCCCGCCGCCAGGGCGCGTCCGCCGGCTTGTAGATGATGTGCCGTAGATCGTTGAGCCGCCCGGGCGAGGAGGGTTTGTTGGATTTCAGCCACTGTTCGCGCGCCTGGCCACCCTTCCACGCCCGCGTCGTGAAGCCAAGGATCTCGACCTTCACGCCGCAGCGCTCGAGCGTGCGCGCGAGGATGTCGGCGCAGCAGGCCGCCACCATGATCGGCCGCCCGCGCATCGAGCCCGAATTGTCGAGCAGCAGCGTCACCACCGTGTCGCGGAAATCCATCTCCTGCTCCTGCTTGAAGGACAGCGCGGAGAGCGGGTCCACCACGATGCGGGTCAGCCGCGCGGCGTCCAGCAGCCCTTCGTCCAGATCGAACTCCCAGCCGCGGCTCTGCTGGGCGAGCAGGCGGCGCTGCAGCCTGTTGGCTAGCCGGGCGACGGCGCCGTGCAGGTTCGCAAGCTGCTTGTCGAGAAAACTCCTCAGCCGCTCGATCTCGTCCGGCTCGCACAGCTCGTGCGCCTCCACCGTCTCGTCAAAGGCGCGGGAGAACACCTGATAGCCGAATGCGGCGGGGTCGTCGAGCACCGAGAGGTTGGGCCGCCACGGCTCGACCGGGCGCGTCTCGCCGCCTTGCTCGGCCTCGCCCTGGGCGCGGTCGACGTCGCCCAATTCGGCCGACTGGGCTTCGTCGCCTCCGTCGCCTTCGGACTCGCTCATGTCGTCGGCCTGCAAATCGCCGCCCTCGGTGCCCTCGAGCTCTTCGGCGCCGTCGGCGAGCCCCTCCGGCTCGTCGGGCTGCTGCTCGTCGTCGCTTTGGTCGTCCGAGCCCTCGCCCATGTCGTCGTTGAGCTCCAGCGCGCCGAGCAGGTCGCGCAGAATCTGGCCGAAGGCTTGCTGGTCCTCGGCCAGCGCGGTGAGGTTCCGCAGGGCCTGTCCCGCGCGTTGCTCGACCAGCGGACGCCAGAATTCGACGATCGGCGCGGCGTTGGCCGGCGGTTTGGCGCCGGTCAGTTGCTCGCGCACCATCAGCGCGATGGCCTGATCGAGCGGCGCCTCGCCCTGATCGGCGACGTTCTGATAGCGGGGCTGGCTGTAATGGTGCTCGAGCTTGGCGCGGAGGTTTTGCGCCATGCCGCGCATCCGCCGGGCGCCGATCGCCTCGACGCGCGCCTTCTCGGCCGCGTCGAAAACGGCGCGCGCCATGCCGTTGCCGGGCCGCAGGGTGCCGTGCAGCTTGGCGTCGTGGCAGGCCGCGGTCAGCGCGGCCGCGTCGGCGTGGCCGCGGATGGCGGCGATTTCCGCCCGGCTCGGCATCCGCGAGGGCTCGGGCAGAAACGCCGTCTCGCCGTTGAGCCCGGGCGGGTCGGGCCCGTAGACGATCTCCATGCTGGGATTGCCGGCGATCGCGCGCGTGGCCTGCGAGAGCGCCTCCTTGAAGGGCTCCGCCGGTCCCGATTTGGGCCTCGCTGATGGCGGTACCGGGCTCACTGAGGTCAGCTCAAGGCGACGTTGGCGGTCGACTCGGGCAGCTCCTCGCCGAAGCAGCGCTGGTAGAACTCGGCCACCAGGCCGCGCTCGAGTTCGTCGCATTTGTTGAGGAAGCTGAGCGCGAAGGCCACCCCCACGTCGCCGAAGATCTCGGCGTTCTCGGCCCAGGTGATCACCGTGCGCGGGCTCATCACCGTGGAGAGGTCGCCATTGACGAAGGCGTTGCGGGTGAGGTCGGCGACACGGACCATGTTGGAGACCGCCTGCCGCCCTTCCTCGCTGTCATAGGCCTTGGCCTTGGCGAGCACGATGTTCACCTCGTCGTCATGGGGCAGGTAGTTGAGGGCGACGACGATCGACCAGCGGTCCATCTGCCCCTGATTGATCTGTTGCGTCCCGTGATAGAGCCCGCTGGTGTCGCCCAGCCCGATGGTGTTGGTGGTCGAAAACAGCCTGAAGGAGGGATGCGGCCGGATCACCTTGCCCTGGTCGAGCAGCGTCAGCTTGCCCTGCACCTCGAGCACCCGCTGGATCACGAACATCACGTCGGGCCGGCCGGCGTCGTATTCGTCGAACACCAGCGCGGTGTTGGACTGCAGCGCGTAGGGCAGCATGCCTTCCTTGAACTCGGTCACCTGCTGGCCGTC
Source organism: uncultured Hyphomicrobiaceae bacterium (assembly GCA_964454415.1). Lineage (GTDB taxonomy): Bacteria > Pseudomonadota > Alphaproteobacteria > Rhizobiales > Methyloligellaceae > JAJFHN01. Next base: position 5,658 of record CAYVYD010000129.1, read on the forward strand.
GCGGATCACGATCGCGTCCTTGCCGACCAGGTCGATGCGGCTCACGTGGCTGTCGAGATTGATGCGGATGCAGGGCCAGTTGAGGCGGGCCGCCACCTGCTCGATATGGGTCGACTTGCCGGTGCCGTGATAGCCCTGGATCATCACCCGCCGGTTGTGCTTGAAGCCGGCCAGGATAGCCAGCGTCACCTCGCGGTTGAAGAGATAATCCGGGTCGATGTCGGGAATGTGCTCGTCCGGCGTCGAATAGGCGGGCACCTCCAAATCGGTGTCGATGCCGAACACTTGGCGGACCGACAGCTTCAAGTCAGGCAGGCCTGGGGTTCCGGCTGTCGCTTCAATGGTCATAAGTCACACGAACGTTCCATGGTTGCGCCGCGCAACGCGCCTCCCGTGACATTTGGCGGCAACGGCCCGCTTATTCAACGGCTACAATGTGATAAGCGCGCGGGGGCGATCAGCACAGGCCGGCGCGCTTCAGATAGTTATAGGCCTGGATCACCTCGCGCAACTTGTCCTCGGATCCGGCGACGCCGTTGTTGCTGTCGGGATGCAGCCGTTTGACCAGCGTCTTGAAGCGCGCCTTGATCTCCTTGGCCGTCGCCATCTCGGTCAGGTCGAGCGCGTCGAGGCATTTGCGCTCGGCATTGCGGACCGGCCTGCGCTCGGGCATGCGGTCGGGGTGCGGGTCCTGGTCGTCGCGGAAGAATCCGAACGGATCGACGGTGGCAAACCGCCATTGAAACCCGTTGGGCTTCGATCCGCCGCGGGCGTCGCCGCTTCTCTTGCCCTTGAGGCCCATCGACCAGGTCGGCCGGTGGCCGGTCGTCGTGTTTTTCTGGTAGTGCGCGATCTCCTCCTCGCTCATGCCGGCGAAGTAATTGTAGGACTTGTTGTACTGGCGCACGTGTTCGAGGCAGAACTTGAAGTACTGCCCCTCGCGCCCGCGCCCCATCGGCGCCGGAAAGCGCCCCGGCTCGCGGCACCCGTTCCATTCGCAGGGCGGGAACTGCTCGCGCAGCAGCCGGTCCTCGTCGGGTTTGACGCGGATGACGTCGAAATATTTCGAGTCGAGCTTCATCGCCTCAAAGTATGATATCTGCGCCTGCCCAACACAAGATTTCGCGCTTCGGAACCACGCTTGCGATTTGGCATCCTAGGTTGAGGACTCATAAATAGCGCGCAATTCTGTTTGGTTTCGAGGGTTCGGATGCGAGAAGACAAGGCGAAGGACAGGCTTGAGCCTATTCGAGCCTTGGTTTCGAAGCAGAGGGGCGCTCGAAACCAAACCCTCCGGGCGCGGCCGCCGTTGCGCCCGAAGGCGTTGGAAAGGCTCGAAAATCGGTTAGGATTTCCATCGCCTTCCCGCCTGTTCGGGCGCAAAATCAGCCCGCGCAGAATGGGCGCTATTTATGAGTTCTCAACCTAGCCCGAAGTGGTAAAAGCGCGCTTAGTCCCCTTAGCCGGGGCCGGGAGAGGCCATGTCCGTGGAACGAACGATCGTCGACAAGCTGACCGCGGCGCTGGCGCCC